>JAFYJW010000062.1 GCA_017537925.1 Synergistes sp.
AGCTCCGGCACCTGCGCCCGCCGCAGCGGAACAGCCGGCAGCTCCGGCACCTGCGCCCGCCGTGACGGAACAGCCGGCAGCGTCCGTTCCTCAGCCGGCCGAACTCTCTGCGATGCCTAAGATCTACGACGTCTCGCTTTCTCTTATAGCGGATGAGAACAAACGTGCCGAGACCCGCGCCAGATCCGAAGAGTTTTATGCCTCAGGACGCCGGGACAAGGCGGCTTCCGTGATAGGGCGCGCG
Source organism: Synergistes sp. (assembly GCA_017537925.1). Lineage (GTDB taxonomy): Bacteria > Synergistota > Synergistia > Synergistales > Synergistaceae > Synergistes. The sequence continues at coordinate 245 of JAFYJW010000062.1, forward strand.
CTTGCCGAAGATCATGATTTTTCACTTCACTACCTCGGTTCTTTCTGTCTTAAGACGCTCCCGGCAGCAGGCGGCGCCGACGCGCAGGCGGAATTCCTTACCGGATTTATGCGCGGTTATTCCAAATGCGGAGTGCTTATGTTTACGACGGACGCGGTCAAATCTTTCACAGCATTTCCTCCGGCCAGGAGCCCGCTGTGGAAGACGGTCCCAGCGGATGCTTCGGGCGCAGCCGCCGACGAGCGTATTTACAAAGGAAGCGGGTTGGTTTTTATCCCGTTTTCGTACGGATCGAAATTTATCGTCGATATCATGGCAAAGCCCGGCGCGAACGTGAAGATGTGGAAGATGCTCCCCGGCAGCGTTGTGGTAAGGAACTGGCAGGGCGGCGTCTGGGAAAAAGAGGTCACTGTGATCGGCGTCATTAAATGACGAAAGGAGCGGAAGATCGATGATACGAAAGTTTTTTGCGTCAGTTATGCTTATAGCGCTGCTCTGCTGCGCGCTTCCGGCAGCGGCGGCGGATCCCGCGGGATGGGATAAATTCGTAGAGCGGGAGATGGCAAGGGAAAAGATCCGCGAAGAGGGTCCGGCTTATTTTTCCAGAACGGCGCTGCTTGCGCCCGAAGGAAGCGACATTGATCTGTGGCAGCTGTCGTGCGCGGCGCCGACGCAGGAGGTCCGTGCAGCGGCAGCCTCTGCGCTTGTAAAGAAATGGTTCCCCGACGGGGATCCGGCCAACTGGGAGGCTGTCAGAGGATTCTTTCCCGCTTCATCCTATGTGCCGAAGCAGATAGTCGCGGTAAACGCGCTTTTCAACGCCGTGGACGCGCTGGCGCGTTCGGAAGAGGGAAAGTATGCCGCCGCGTGGCTGATGATGCGCTTTGCTTCTTCATCGCGCGCGAAACTTTTATTTATAGAAGAGATGCCGGAATACTTCAGGAAGGTGCTTGACGAACTGATTGCCGAAGTAAAGATGCCGGGCGACTGGTCAAGCAAAAGAATCGAAGGCCCGTATCCTTTTGTACCGTCATATGACGGGGTACGTACTATAAATTACGCTATTACCAACGGTCTTCAGTTTGTCGACGGGGCAGGCGGACTTGCGTCCTTCGGTTCATATGCGTGGGATCGCGCAAACGGCCGTATATACAAGGTCGAAGATCCTGACGATCATATTTTCAGGCTGTTTAACTGAGCTGATGATATTCGGCAGGGATCGAGGCCTGCATCTGCTTAAACAATAAAAAACGGCGCCGTATTCCGGGGGTATCCCCGGACGGCGCCGTTTTCATTGCGCAGACGGAATGTATTTATTCTTTTCCCAGTTCTTCTAAGATATCCACCGCGGCAGAGAGCGCTTCCGCTTCCGTATCTTCTATGCCGCAGCCATTCTTTTCCATTTTTTCTATGCGCTTTCTCACCTGTTCGACGCGTTCTCCTATTCCGGCTCCCTCGTATGCTTCGCGCAGCGCCTCTTTTTCTTTTTCATCAGACAGATTGTCGGTGAGGTACGCAAAGAGAAATGCCGGAGAGCTTATCGCGGCAAGACGTTTGTCCGTACGGCACCATGGGTCTGCGAGGTAAGCCGCGTCATTGACCGCTTCTTCGATATCGTCGTCGAGTTCCTCGTCGGCGTCGGGCATATCCCATATTTCCGTGATAAAGAGAGCGACGTAAGGGGAGAGTGAAAATGCGCAGTTCACCGCGTCCCTTACTTCTTCATCCGAAGCGCCTTTTTCGAGCAGTGCTATCGCGCGCGCGTGTTCGCCGGCTACAGACTCCACGGAGTCCGTTTCAAGATATGTCAGTATGTCGTCGTAAAGTTCAAGGTCTATCATGCTGCGGTAGAGAAGGGTACGGCTCGGATAGACGCCTTCTTCGTCGAAGCTTGCGAATTCCTTCGCCGCTTCGTAGGCTTCGTTTATGTTTCCCTCGGAGAGCAGCGTGTAGCCCAGGTTCATAAGTATCGTCATGTATACGGCGGCGTCCCTGTCCCGCTCGGTAAAAGCGGGTATCTCTTTTGCGTCTATCACGGCGCGCATGCTTTCAAGAGCTTCTTTCAGCAGGTAAAGGTTTTCCGCCCCCTCTTCGTACGGCATGACTTCCCACAGAGCAAGCTTGCCGTACGGGCTGTCAGGATCAAGTTCTAAAAGCTCATGAGCTATGCTTTTTATTTCTTCGTCGCTTTCGGCCGCGTCAAGTTTATCCAGCAGTTCGTCTTTCGTCACAGTGTATGCCCATCCTTTCTGTTTATATAAGTCATACGGCCGCCGGAGGCCGTATCTGTGCTAAATCAAATGCCTGATGCTACCAGCAGCAGCGAACCGCCCTGGAGCTTCATTATATAGGCAAGTCTGCCGCGGCGTACCTGCCTTTGCTTGCCGTCGAGCGCCGGACCGCCTATACCGAGCGTCTTCAGCAGCTCTTTTGCCTCCCAGGCCGGGGTCTGCGGCTCAAGCGAGATTATAAGCTGCAGGCACAGGCTTTCGAATTCATCGTCCGCATCGGGCTGTCCTCTGCCGAAATGCTGCTGAGGCTTGACTTCACGCTCTCCTATCGTATAAGAGACAGCCGCGTTTTTCAGCATTTTGGAATCCGGAACCGAATTGAAAAACAGCTGAATGACCTCGTTGTAGTCTATGGCAAAGCTGCCGTTTCCGAAGCTCAGGATCTCGTTGTCTATACGCTTTTCGGAAAGAGGATACTCCACTTTTTTGGCCGCCGCTTTAAGGTTCGCGGTAAAAACCGACAGAGATATGCCTGTGCCTTCGGTTTCCGCACGGACGACCGCCGCTGAGAAAAGCAGGACCGCCATGCAGAGCAAACATAAAACAGATCTTTTCATGGAATCTCCTCACCTCGCTTTCCAACTTGGCGCACATGTCACAGTTTCAGAATAAGATTATAGCAAATAACGCATTTGTCGGCCTGAAGCGTTTTTCGCGGAAGGAAAAAGAACAGGACGCGCAGCAAAAGAGCAGTGCAGGGGTACGGTCACGGGAGAATCCGGCGCGGCAAAGATATGCCGTGCATATATGCGATCCGTTTTACCAGCCGGAGCCGCCGCCTCCTCCGCCTCCGCCTCCGGAGAAGCCTCCGCCTCCGGAGCCTGAAGAGATGGTCGGCGAGAATTCCGGCTTCGGCATGCCGGCCGTGATGCTCGACGACACCGAATTGGCGAACGAGCCTAAGAAGTCGCCTCTCGTGAACATAAAGACAGGAGAGGGACCGTCGTACCATTCGGGATTATAGTTTGCCTTTTCGAGGACTTTTGCAAAGCGGTCTCCCCATGTTTTTGCCGCCCCCATTGCCACGGCGTAGGGCAGCAGCCTTTCATATACCTCAGGCGTGTCGTCGGGCGCGTTGAACATCTCCATGCGTTCTTTTTCGGCGGCCGTGATGTACATATACAGCCCCTCGATCTCGCTGTGCAGTTCGCTGCCGCGTTTTGTCCGGGAGACCGAGAGAGGTCTCAGCGCAGCTACCGCAGCCGCGCCCGCAATAAAGGGCAGGATGGTCATAAGCGGTCCGGACGATTCCCCGTACATCGCAAAGGCAATGAATGCGGCGAAAAGCGCCGGCAGAACCGAGGCAATAACCCCGCGCGCCTTTGCCGAAAAAGAGTCGGCAGGTTTTGCCTTTCTTATCACGGATAAGAAAATGACGCCGCAGCCAAGCAGCGCAGCTGCCGCCGATGTACCCCAGGACTGTCCTGTAAACGGGAGCATCGCCGCTGCGCAGGCCAGGATTATCAGAGCGCCGGTAAAGAGGAATCCGATGTTGTTTTTTGTCAGTCCGTGCGACATGACGCTTATCTCCCCGCGGACAGCGTTGTTGGCGCGGGCGATCTCTTTTCCGTGATGTTTGTCGACGGAGAATTCCTCATCCTCCGCACCGCCCGGGAAGAGCAGCGAAAGTATGGTCTTTTCGTCGCGCGTGAGGCCTGCCGCGCTTTCGTCTTTTTTCTCCCTGCGCAGGAAGAATGTTTTGCTTTTTCCCAGCCCGAAGATGCCGCCGCTTTCTTTTTCCTCTATTTTGATCATGCCCTTTACGGCAAGGTCTATCAGGTTTGAAGAAAAAGATATGCTGTCAAAAAGCGAATCCCTTACGCTGCGCACGAATGCGGGAGATGCGTCCTGCGGTGGATAAAAACGCGGTATTATTGCTGGAGGCGTCTGCCTTTTCAGCCTGCCTGCGGAGAAGAAAGCCCATACGCAGGAGAGTATGAACGCGGCGGCAGCTATAATATGCTGCGCCAGTTCGTTGCCGAACGGAGAGGGCGGCTGCGACACCAGTCCTTTTTTCCATGTGTATACAACTGTGAGTCCTTCGCCCCTTGCAAGCGAACGTGTCGTCTCAACGCTGTTTTCACCCGTGCGCTTCGCGTCTGCGGGGTTCCCCTTTTCTCCGTAGCTGCCGGTGTACCATTCGACGGAACGGAATTTCTCGCCGGAGTATCTTTCCGGCAGCGATACGGTGCAGGATGCGCGCTGGATCGGCCACGACCAGCCGTTGCCGGTAACGTTCCAGTACAGTTCGTCAAAGTCGTCGAAGAAGCCTACCTGATATGTGGTTTTATAACTGATGACGAATGTATGCGCCCCGGGGGATATGATGCGGTTCGGGTCGCCCAGCCTGACATTGGCGTAGGCTCCTTCCTCGGATACCGAAAACGGCGTTTCTCTTCCGTCAAGAGCGGCGCCGGTCACGTTAAATCCTACCGTGAAGCTTCTTCCTTCGGCGTTTTTGTATCTGATCGGGAAATGCCTGATGATGCCGCGCTTTATGTCGATATTCTCCACCCACACCCTTATCGTTTCTGTAACGGAAAGAGAACTGTCCTCGTTGATCCGGATGCGGCTGTGGAAATCCGTTATTCTCTCATAAGCCTGCGACGGCGCGGCAGCAGCCGCAAGCAGGAAGAGCAGCGAAACAAAGAATATGCTTATCCTTTTTATCAGGTCTTTGCAGAGCATATAATATCCTCCTGCGGCATAGAAATAACAGCCTGATTATACCTCTCTGGCGGGATTACGTGTTAATATTTGTTTCAGAAGGTAGATAAAATAAAACTGGCTGCGGAGGAATGAAAAAATGATAGTAAAACTTGTGAACGGGAGCGGAGAGATGCGCAAGGCCAAGATCGGGTTCAGCTGGACGGTATTCTTTTTCGGCTTTCTGGTCCCGATCTGCCGCGGTGACGCAAAATGGGCGGTGCTGATGTTCGCCGCAAGCGTGCTGACTCTTTTTCTTGCACAGATGGTGTTCTGCTTCACATATAACGGTACTTACATAAGAGAACTGCTTGCAAACGGATTCCGTCCGGCCGATGATTATTCAAGATCCGCCCTTATAGCAAAAGGGTATATGGCAGGGTAGGCGGGCACGCTTAAAAACAGGCGCTCTGCGGGGATGACGCGGTTCTTTTGCCCCGCAGAGCGCTCTGCAGTATGTTTTTATAAGGAAACTTTTCAGCTTCTCTTCTGAAGTTCTTTTACAGCC
>JAFYJW010000063.1 GCA_017537925.1 Synergistes sp.
GACAAAGGCGATACCGGAGCCGCAGGACCTCAGGGCGAGACAGGCCCGGCCGGCCCGCAGGGTGAAAAAGGCGATAAGGGCGACAAGGGAGATACCGGAGCGACTGGCCCTCAGGGCGAGACAGGCCCGGCAGGTCCGCAGGGTGAAAAAGGCGATAAGGGCGACAAAGGCGATACCGGAGCCGCAGGACCTCAGGGCGAGACAGGCCCGGCCGGCCCGCAAGGCGATAAAGGCGATAAAGGCGACAAGGGAGATACAGGAGCCACGGGACCGCAGGGCGATAAAGGCGATAAGGGCGACAAGGGAGATACCGGAGCCGCCGGTCCTCAGGGTGAAACAGGACCCGCGGGCGCTGACGGCACAGGCATAGTTACTGCCGCGGTAAACGCCGACGGAGACCTCATCATCGACTACACTGACGGCAGGGAAGAAAACGCCGGCCACGTGGCAGGCGGAGGCACGGGAAGCTGGCAGCTCTCAGTGAACGGCGAAACGGAAACGATAGACGAGACCAATAACACGGTAACGTTAAGCGGAGGCAGCAACATAGAAATAACAAAGACAGCCGCCGGAACTTACGAAATGAACCTCACGTCATCACCGGCGACACAGAACCTGACGGTGGCGGACACTCTGGCGGTAGCCGGAAACACCGAGATAAACGCCGCAGGCATAAGAAGCAATGCTGTAAGAGTAAACACAGCGACGGGCGAAGTGGTCATAAACAACGACGGCGTGTCGATGGGCGGAAACGTGATAAGCAATGTGGCTCCGGGAGTTGCTCCGACAGATGCGGCGACCGTGGGGCAGCTTACCGAAAGCACAGACAACCTCTACAGAGCCTACAGCGAACTCTCCGACGAGATAGAGGATCTGGGTGCGGAGACGGCGGCCCTGGCGGGTCTCAAGCCGATACAGTACGATCCGCTCGAGCCGACGCAGATAATGGCAGCGGTCGGAGCGTACAGGGGAAGCGGAGCGATAGCGGTGGGTATTGCTCACTACATGCGCGAGAACGTGATGTTCCACATGGGCGCGTCCTATGGCGGAACGAGCCACAGAGTGCTTGCGAACGCGGGCGTGACGTTCAGGGTCGGAGCGAAGAAGACAGGCATCCCGGACCGCTACAAGGCGGGGCCGATCAGCGCGACATACGTGATGCAGGACGAGATCACCGCTCTTAAGGCCGAGAACGAAAAGCTGCGCGGCGACATAGGCGCTCTTGAGGACAGAAACGACAAGCTGCAGGCGAGCAACGAAGAGCTGCGCGCCGGCTACGCGGAGATAAAGAGCGGCTACGAGAAGCTGCAGAAGCAGGTCGAAGAGCTTCTGAAGCAAAAGAAGTAAAAAATAAAAGCTTTCGGAAGGAACCTTCCGACGGCGCAAATCAAATAACATGCGGGGAGCGCTTGCGTTCCCCGCTTTTAATCCGCGGGGATTTGTGTCATACTAATATCCTTGATGAAAAATCACAGCCGGAGGTGTGGGGGCTGCCCCTGATATGAAAAGAGAAAACAAGATACTTATCATTGACTGCGGTTCACAGTATACACAGCTGATAGCGCGCCGCGTGCGCGAGCTCGGAGTCTACAGCGAGATACTCTTCTGGGATTCCCCCTCTGAGAAGATAGCGGCGTCAAATCCTATGGGGATCATTATCTCCGGAGGCCCGCGCAGCGTTCTTGACAAAGATGCGCCCTCTCTCCCGAAGGAACTGATTTCCGATGTCCCTCTTCTTGGCATATGCTACGGCATGCAGCTGCTTGCTCACATGTTCGGCGGAACGGTGGAGCGCGGCGAAAAGGCCGAGTACGGGCGCGCTTTCGTCGACGTGCAGGGCGGCAGACTCTTCACGCGCTGCGGCGGCGATAAAAAACTTGAAGTCTGGATGAGCCACTGGGACGAAGTGAAAAAGCTGCCGGAAGGCTTCCGTGTGACGGCAAGAAGCGAAAGCGGGGCAATGGCCGGTTTCGAATCCGAAGACGGGCGCGTCTGCGCTCTGCAGTTCCACCCGGAAGTCGCACATACGCCCAGGGGACAGGATATACTTTCAGCATTCCTCTTTGACGTCTGCGGATGCAGTGCAGACTGGACGCTCGGCATGGAATGGATCGAGCAGGAGATAGAAAAGATCCGCACAAAAGTCGGCGGCGGGCGCGTCATATGCGGCCTCTCCGGCGGCGTTGACTCCACTGTGTCCGCTGTGATCACGCAGCGTGCTGTAGGCGACAGGCTCTACTGTATCTTCGTCGACCACGGCATGATGCGCAAGGACGAAGGAAAGCAGGTCATGGAGACATACCGTTCGCTGAACCTCAACGTTCGCTATGTGGACGCGGAGGCGCGCTTCCTGAAAGCGCTTGAAGGCGTCACGGAGCCGGAGCGCAAGCGCAAGATAATCGGAGAGCTTTTCATACGCATATTCGAAGAGGAAGCCCGCAGCGTGGGCGGTTCCGACTGGCTGCTGCAGGGCACGATATATCCTGACGTCGTCGAGAGCGGTCACAGCGGCGGCGGAGTTATAAAAAGCCATCACAACGTCGGCGGTCTGCCCAAGGATATGAAGATGGGGCTGCTTGAGCCGCTGCGCGACCTCTTCAAAGACGAAGTGCGCCGCGTTGGCGCCGCTCTGGGCGTTCCGAAGCACTTTATCGGCCGCCATCCCTTCCCGGGACCGGGGCTTGGCGTGCGCTGCCTCGGAGAGCTCAAAAAAGAGCGCCTCGACATACTGCGCGAAGCAGACGCGATATTCATCGAAGAGATACGCCGCTTCGGCCTTTATGACGATATCTGGCAGGCCTTCTGCGCGCTGCTGCCGGTGCGCAGCGTAGGCGTGGTGGGCGACGTGCGCACCTACGGCGAGACTGTCGTACTGCGCGCCGTTTCCTCCCTCGACGCGATGACGGCGGAATGGGTGCGCCTGCCTTACGAGCTGCTCGACAACGTAAGCCGCCGCATCTGCAACGAAGTGCCGCAGGTAAACAGAGTAGTGCTCGACATAACAGGCAAACCGCCGGCAACGATAGAGTGGGAATAGAATAATATCTGCCCGGAGATGCTCTCGCTGAGCGTCTGACTGACCTGAACAACACAGTAAAACCGTCAGGCCTTGTGCTGTAACTGATACTGCGGCACGAGGCTTTTTCTGTATCCTGACGCTTTGCCCCGCTGTTGTAAACAGCGGGACCGGCATGAAACGCTTCGGAGGACCGATTCCGTGGTAAACGTATTGACTTTCGATGATTCTATATGCAGCCGGCCGGGTATATCGTATACTGTTTGAGGCATGATAACCCAGAAGAAAGCGGGTAAGAAAAAATGAAAAACATAAAGTTTACGGCACTGCTGCTTGCGGTGTTGATCATCGGCGTACTCACGGTCTTCGGCCATGGCCGGTCTGCCACGACCGCTCCGGCCGCAGCGGACCGGGCTGCGGAGCTTTCAGAACAGGCAGCGCAGGAGTCATTGCCGGACGCGCGCCAGGACTCCGCTTCCGCGGCGGTACAGCCGGTCGATAAGCCAACGCCTGCCCGCACAGACAGAGAAGATATTTCCGAGGACGGAAAATACAACTCAAAAGATGATGTTGCCCGTTATATTAAAAAATTCGGTCATCTTCCGTCAAATTACGTCACAAAAAAAGCGGCGCGGAACGCGGGATGGAACGGCGGCCCGCTTGATAACTATTTCCCAGGCTGCAGCATAGGCGGCGACGTCTTCCGTAACTTAGAGGGACTTCTTCCGAAGGCTCCGGGGAGGACGTACCGTGAGTGCGATATCGATACCGCGGGGAAACGCTCCCGCGGCGGCAAGCGAATCGTGTACTCCAGCGACGGCCTGATCTATTACACCGGCGACCATTATGATTCGTTCACTCTGCTGTATGGAGGGGGAGAGTAAAAATGCGCATCTTTGTCCTGGACGGAAAAGACATGAAAAACCGGGAAAAAGCCTACAGCGTTATAGAACAGACGCTGGAATTCCCTGACTGGTTCGGACATAATCTGGATGCTCTGGCGGACTGCCTGAGCGAACTGGACTCAGAGACGGCGATCGTCTTCGTCAATACGCAGAAACTGTCCGAAAATCTGGGAGACTATGCGGGAAAAATGCTCTCCTGCTTCCGTGAGGCCGCGGAGGAACTCAATATCGTCTTTATTGAGAAAGAGTGAGGCAAAAGCCGCTTCACTGCCTTGATAATATGAGTATATGCCCTTTCTGCCGCCTTTCTTAATGTGAAGGGATCTTAATGTTTCTTGGAGCTGTTTTCGCAGAAATGCCTGCTCTGTGTCATATAGTATCTTGTAATCAGCTGTCAGAATAAAAGAGGCTGACATTGAAAGCCTTTCGTAAGTGTCGGCCCGGCCTGTCATCATTACTTTAAGATTTTGCGCATATCAACAATATCTTAAAATAGAACTTGAAGATATACGCCGCGCCATCGCAATGGCTGCTTTCGTATCGGCTGCGATACATTCAAAACAGATCGCCATAAAGGCTGCGAAAGGCCCTGAGGTCTGAATTGCTTTGACAGGCAAAACTCTTTAAATAATTGCGATTTAAATATTTTTACAAATATGTATAATAAAAAAAGCTGTCAAAACATTGCTTCACATGACGGTTTATGAACACATAGCCGCGCGCTGGACTGCCTGCGAAAGTATGCCGCCCGGTCGGTGCACGGATTTTATTTACAGGAGAGATTCCGAAATGAAGATACTGCTGATCAACGGAAGTCCCAGGGGGAAAAGCAGCAACTCCCTCCGTATCGCGTCAAAATTCATTGAAGGCGTCAGCGAGGAAGCTGCAAAGCGGGGAGAAACCGTAATCCTTGATGAAGTCTCTGTTTCGGCTCTGCGCATAGAACACTGCAGGGGATGCTTCGCCTGCTGGCGGAAAACGCCCGGCAAGTGCTGTATACAGGACGATATGGCTGATGTTATCCAAAAGGAACTGAGCGCGAATCTGGTCGTCTGGAGTTTCCCGCTCTATTACTTTAATGTGCCTGGTATGCTGAAAAATCTGATAGACCGGCGGCTTCCGATGGCGCTTCCGTTCATGAGCGACGCCAACCGCGGCTATGGAAGCGGCGGTCATGACTCCAGGTATGACAGGAGCGGAATAAAGCATGTCATTATCTCCACCTGCGGTTTCTATTCCGCGGAAGGGAATTATGACAGCGTCTGCAGCATGTTTGACCACTTTCTCGGCAAAGGGCGTTATGAGAGCATATTCTGCGGGCAGGGAGAACTCTTCCATGCAAAGGCACTCTCATCCAGAACGGACGAATATCTTGCTGTCGTAAAGCGTGCCGGCGCGGAATATGCCTCAGGCGGCATCAAAGAAAATACGGCGGGCGAGCTTAAGCAGCTTCTATACCCCAAAGAAGTCTTTGAAAAGATGGCTGACGCCAGCTGGGGCGTAAACAAAGAGACCGGGGAAAAAGAGCCGGAGGATCTTACCTTCACAAAACATATGGCGGCGCTCTACAACAAAGCGGCCTATGACGGCAAAGACCGCGTGCTTGAGATGCACTATACAGACCTTGATAAAACCTACCAGATTCTTCTCGGAAAAGACGGAAGCACTGTCTTCACGGACAACAGCCGGACCGCCACAACAAGAATCAACACGCCGTTTAAAGTATGGCGATCGATATCAAATGGTGAGATCAGTTCGTCGGAGGCGCTCGGGAAACGGCTCTTTACCGTTGATGGAGATTTCTCGCTGATGACAAGCTGGAACCGCTTTTTCGGCAGCGCTTGCGGCGCGGCTGGAAAAGAGAAAAATGAAGTTGTTCCCGCCGGGCTTAAGAGACCTTCCATGCTTACGATGCTTATCCCGTGGATCACGCTCTGGGTCGCCGTTTCAAGCGACGTGAAAACAGGCTCGCTGATCACGCTTGTGGTCGTTGCATTGACGCCGCTGGCAAGACGCGGATACTTATTCACGATATGGGACAGGCTGTCGCTTGCAGCCGTCGGCATTCTTGCAGCCGCCGCAGTCGTAACCGGAGACGGCCATCTTATTTCGAATATCGGCTATCTGCTCTTCGGGCTTATGTGGATAGCTTCGTGCTTTACAAAAGAACCGCTGTGCGCCTCCTATGTGAAATACGGCTACGGCGGAGACAAAGCGCTCGGCAATCCTCTGTTTATGAAAACAAACTACATTCTGGCAGCGTGCTGGGGAGTCCTTTATGTGCTGACGGCCATCTGGACATGGGCGGCAAGAAGTGCCGGATACGGCAACACGACGCTTATCGTCATCAATAACATCATTCCTGCGGTCATGGGATATTTTACGGTCTGGTTCCAGAAATGGTATCCCGCACGGATGGCAAGAGGGAAATAATATAATACCTTTTTATGCATAAATCATAATAATGTATGACGATACGTCATACATATGTTATTATGCTTATGTGAAGGTGGTGACGATCATGGCAATAAAGAGTGCTAATGTCGCGGCGCGCGTCGAACCGGATATCAAAGAACGCGCGGAAGGAATCATGAACCAGTTGGGGATTCCGGCATCGACAGCCATCAATATGTTTTACAGACAGATTATTTACTGCAATGGCATGCCTTTCAGGCCGGCGCTCCCTGAGAAGCCGGTTCCTATCCGTGACGAGATGACGAAAGAGGAATTCGATGCGAGAATGGCGGTTGGCTGTGCGCAGGCAAAAGCAGACCGCTCATCTCCTGCGGAGGAAGTCTTTAAGCGCCTGCGTTCTGATAATAATGAGAAAAAATGAGTATACTTCATTAGATGAGTTTAAAAAACAATATACAGGTATCTGGGAGCCTTCTGCAGGGCACTGGTTTGGCTTAGATTTCTCATATCATGGCATTGAATACAGATTCAACACGGGCGCAATGTACAAACCAGAAGATACGATATTGCCGGATGGCCGGGTGGCTTTGTTTGGGCTGTATCGTAAAGATCCAAATGTACGATCTGCTTGTGAATACAGCCTTATTTCAGAGTTTGCCACAATGGATGATGCGCTTAAAAGTACCTGTATTGAATGCATACCGTTTGCCGAGATTATCACAGACAGTGATACAGAGTTATTGGGTCAGGACTAAATAAAGATTCATCTTCTTTGGTAATATTTTTTTAAACAAAAATCTTTCTTGTTATTTAAGTAATGTCCTGCAAGATTATATTTGAGAGGCATTAAGACCGCCGGTGATTGGCTATAGAAAACTTGATGTTTTCTTACAGTGCCCGGACAAATAACGTTTATTTTAGGTTATGATTAAACTTGATAGGTTTCTGCTTTGCTTGACAGCAGGAACCTACGGTATCCGTGGTTTTGGTAACATCCGAATGTGAAACAGAACATAAAAACCGGAGGACATCCGATGCTGCACGACGGACTGTATGAACAGGTTATCAATAAAGGGCTGGACAGCGAGCTTTCCGCAAGCGAAAAGCTCAGTCAGACTGCGCCTATCGATTCGGCGGAAGCCTCCAAAGTGCTGGCAAAATATGTGGCGGAAGTGGTCGAGAGCGGGCTTGAGAACCTCAAAGACAACGGAGGGGATCTGAACGCCCAGGTAGCCCTCGCAAACCGAATCATTGGCATAATCATGGCCGAAACCAGGGAAGAAAGTTACGATTCACTCTCGGTCGCGGAACGCGCGGAACAGCTTTTAGCGCTTTTCGACCGGACAAACAGCATATGGGCGGTCGACGA
>JAFYJW010000064.1 GCA_017537925.1 Synergistes sp.
GATGCCTTCGCCGGTGGAGTATCCGGGTTTCATGACTATCGTTATGCCAGCGCTTGGGTATATGTTGTAGCGCTCGACCGTGCGCGGCGCAAGAGTGTTTCTCTGCGTCAGTATACTGCGCAGCGGCACCTGGTCGCCGTTCCTGTTCTGTACGAATATGCCTCCGATGTCGTTTACGTTCTTTCTGTATTCCCACTCGGACTGCACCATAACGCGGTTGACCTGAGTGCCGATGTTGATGTCGTTGATATAGGCCGAACCGAAGTATGTCTGAAGCACAGAGAATATGCTGCTGACCGGCACGCTCATCATCTCCGCCTTTTCCCTGTCTATATCAAGGTATATGTGCGGCGTGTTTGATGTGAATGAGCAGAACGCATAGAGGATCTCAGGCGCCTGGTTGAGCTTTGCCAGCATATCCTGCGTGACTTTCGCGAGCACTTCAGGGTCGTTTTCTTCACGGGATTCCAGCCGCAGGTCAAGTCCGGAAGCCATGCCGAGCCCCGCTATCGCGGGCGGCGTGAATACGTTGATGCTGCCTTCCGGATATTTCGCCGCTATTGCGCGAAGATTGGCGACGATCGAGTTAAGAGACATGTCACTTGACTCGCGGTCGTCCCACGGCTTCAGCGGGAAGAAGAATGAAGCGACATTTTCGCCGTTGCCGCCCATTAAGTTGACGCCCTGGATGCTTATGGCGTTTTCGATGCCGGGGACTTTCATTATATCTTCCACCATCGGCTCAACGATCTTATATGTGCGCCCTTCGGTCGCGCCTTCCGGCAGCTGCGCCACCATGAAGGCAACGCCCTGGTCTTCGTCCGGTATGAATTCGGTCGGGGTAGTCCTGTATATGTACAGGCAGCTGCCTATGACCGCGGCGAGCATCACAAGAGTTATAAGCGTGTGGCGGGCAAGCCAGACAGCTCCGCCGACGTAGCCTTTGGTTGCGCCCGCAAGGGCCGAGTTGAACCATTTCAGCGGCCCGCGCCGCGCAGGCTTGATCTCACGCAGCATATGCGCGCACATTACCGGGGAGAGGGTAAGCGCCACTATCAGCGAAAATACGACCGCAAATGAGATAGTAACGGCAAACTGCTTGTATATCTCTCCGGTGATGCCCCTCATGAAGGCGACCGGCACGAATATGGCCAGGAAGACGAGCGTGGTCGCGGCCATAGGCGCGGTAACGTCCTTCATTGCCTGCATCGTCGCAGCCTGGGGGGAACATTTGTCTCTTTCCATTATATAGGTGACGCGTTCGACGACGACTATCGCGTCGTCGACGACCGTTCCTATGACAAGAACTATCCCGAAAAGCGAGAGTGTGTTGATGGTGTAGCGGACGGCCGCAAGCCCTATGAAAGCGGCCATCAGCGATATCGGGATCGCCGCGATCGGAACCATAGTGACGCGCCAGTTCTGAAGGAAGAGATAACATACCAGAACCACCAGCATAAATGTCAGAACGAGCGTGGTGAGAATCTCTTTTATCGTCTCTGTGACATAAAGCGTGGAGTCGTAGTTTATCGTTATCTCCATATCTTCCGGCAGCTGGCGGGAAAGTTCCTCAATAGTCTTTTTGGCTCCCTTCATAACGTCCAGCGCGTTTGAGCCGGAGGCCTGAGACATCGACAGCATCGCGGCCGGCGCCGTGTCCACCCTTGCGTGCATGCTGTATGATTCGGAGCCGAGTTCGATGCGCGAGATGTCGCGCAGCTTGACGAGCCCGCCCTGATCAGTGGTGCGGACTATGATGTCTTCAAAATCCCTGACGCTGGAAAGACGCCCGCGCGTCTGCAGCGTATAGACGAGTGGCTGATCCGTGTCGGCGGGCACGGCGCCCACGGAACCTATCGAGGCCTGTTTGTTCTGGCTCATGATAGCGTTTGAGACGTCGTCTATCGAGAGGCCGAGGGAACTTATTCTGACAGGGTCGAGCCAGACGCGGATACTGTACTTGGAACCGTATACCTGGACGTTTCCCATGCCGTGAACGCGCTTTATCGGGTCGCGCAGGTTGCTGTAGGCATAGTTCATAAGCGCGGCTTCGTCGTAGGTGCCGTTCGGCGATCTCAGCGAAAAGAAGCCGAGGGAGTTTGAGAAAGAAGTTTCTACCGTTATACCCTGGGCTACGACTTCGGAAGGCAGCTGCGGCGTGATCTGCGTCACGCGGTTCTGTACGCGGACGAGCGCCATGTCCGGATCCGTTCCGGTCTCGAATGTGACGAAGAGCTGGTAGTCGCCGGTATTGCTCGAAGTCGAGTTCATATAGATCATTCCGTCGACGCCGTTTACAGAGTCCTCAAGAGGCGTTGCCACGGTGTTTGCCAGAGTCACGGCGTCGGCCCCGAGATAAGTCGTATAAACGCGGATCTGCGGCGGGGTAACGTTGGGATACTGTTCGACAGGCAGCTGCAGCGCGGCAAGTATGCCGGCAAGGGCCATTACCGTCGCAAGTACGATCGCAAAGCGCGGATGATCGATCAAAAATTTTGTAGAGAACATAAGCTATTTGGCCTCTTCCGTTTTGCCGCTGCCGCCGTCGTCGGATTTATGCGCATCAGAAGAGCCGACTTTGACCTTTGCTCCGTCTCTTAAGTTCTGAAGGCCTGCTACCGCGACATTCTGTCCTTCGGTGACTCCCTCCGTCACCTCACGCAGATCCCCGAGGTCGCGGCCGAGCTTTACGCTCACCCTGGAGGCCGTATCTCCGTTTATCACATATACATAGTCTCCCTTGGAATCGGATGTGACGGCGACCTGCGGCACGGCCGTTACTATATCGCTCCTGACAGGATTGTTGCGCACCCTGACCATCGCGCCGGGTATCAGAAGCCCGTCTGCGTTCGCATAGCGCAGGTTCATCATGATCGTTCCCGTCGAAGTGTCGATCTCGTTGTCCTCAAAATCGCGCTCGCCCTGCGCCGTGATCTCTTCTCCGTTGCTCAGGATAAGCGTTGTCTTGTACACCGCGCCGCTCTTCTTGAAAGCGGCGAGCTGGTCGAGGTAGTCCCTGTCCGGCAGCGTGTACGCGACACGAATCGGGTCCATCTGCACTATTGTGGCAAGCGCTCCTGTTGCCGGCGTGACATAGTTGCCCTTCGTGAAATTCGCGACGCCGATCTTGCCTGTGATCGGCGATGTTATTTTCGTATACCCTAAATTGATCTCAGCAAGGTGCAGATCCGCCTTTGCCTGTGAGACAGCCGCGCGGTTCTGCAGAACGGTGCCTTCAGCGTTATCGCGGTCGGCGGCCGATACTGCGCGCGCCTCCGCATTCTGTACGCGGGCATAGTACTTTTCCGACGTGTCAAGGTCGGCTTTTGCTTTTTCCAGCTTCGCCCGGCAGGTATCGACAGTCGCCTGGAAAGGCGCAGGGTCGATCAGGAAGAGCATCTGTCCGGCCTTTACCAGAGAGCCTTCCTTGAAGCAGACGCGCAGTATCTCGCCGGATACCTGCGGTACTACGCGCACCGACTGGATCGCCTCAACGTGTCCTACATATTCTGCAGTATTGTGCGCCGCGTCGGTCTTTACCACCGGCTTTACGAAAACGAGCTGTTCCGTGGCCTGCGGCTTCGGCGCTTCCGCTTTTTTGGATGCGGCCGTATATGTCCTGTAGGCATAAAGAGCAGCCGCAGCTATCAAAACGGCTATGATGATCTTGAAAAAGCCGCCTTTCTTTCCGCCTGACGCTTCTGTTTTTTCTCTTTCCTGTGACTCCTGCATTTTCTATACGCACCTTCTTTTTATAGTATTTCTTTATTGTTTTTATCGACCGGTTTTGTCTGCGTTATACAGGCTGATGAGCCGGGGCCTGTGTAATGCTCTCTGTGAGTTCTTTTTCCAGCGCGCCGAACAGAACATCCACACACTGCGGGAATTCAGGCGGCAGCATTCCTTCCAGCAGCAGTACGCCGAGCCCCTGGAATATCGAACTGACAAGTACTGCCACAACGGATGCCGAAACTCCGGGACGTATGGAACCCTTTTTCTGTCCCTCTGATATCGAGCGCTTTATCATTGTCATTTCGCGTTCCATCGTGTCTCTTATCAGAAGTTTTGCTTTGCTCTGGACGTCTTCCGGCCACTCGTCTTTCCTCATCATTATTTTCATGATCTTCTTGCCGTCGTTGTTGCCCATCAGCATAACGTACTTGTTCATGTAATACTGACGCACGCCGGAAAGAAGACCGTCCGCGCTGAAAGCCGCCGGCGTTTCATCGCCTTTTCGGCAGATCTCTTCCAAAAGACAGAGCAGCAGGTCGTTCTTGTTGCGGAAATGCCAGTAAAGGGCCCCCTTGGAGAGCCCGGCCCTCGCTGAGATCTCTGTAAGCGAGGCGGCGGAGAACGCCTTTTCGCTGAAGACATCCAGAGCCGACGCCAGCAGCTTAGAGCGTGTCTCAAGCGACCCTTCTTTTGTTTTTCTCAAATCTTCACCACGCTTTCTCTGCGGAACAGCATTCAAAAATTATACATACCGAACGGTCGGTATGTCAATGCCGCGGGCTTTTTACGGCTTCCGCAAAGATAATGTTTGACAAAGCATAAGATAAAAATATATAATCAGGGCCGTAGGGCACAGGCCTTACAAAAAAACTGAATATGACTGCCTTGTCAGTTGGTTCGCGCGTCCAGCGCGGGCGTATAATCTGAAAGATCCAGCCAAATTCGGCGCCGCAGGGTGCCCGGTTTGTGCTGGGTCTTTTTTATATCGGAAAACTGCGGGCAAAAGCGGGAAATCGCTTACTTAAAATAACAGGAACGCCCTGTCCGGGCGATTCCTTTCCAGCCGCCGCGGCGCGCCCCTCCTGCTTATGCAGCAGGCCGCGGCATTTCGGGAAAAAGGCTGAACTATCCGCTGCAAAGCGCGAGTTCCGAAAGCGCGGACGCATATAAAAAGGCGCCGCATTTCGGAAGACAAGGGGCGCCCGCGCTGCTTAACGAAAAAAGAGATTCGCGCATCCTGACAATGCGTGAATCAAAAAAAAAGAGGCGGCACTGCAGCGGGCGCAGGCCTCTTTTTTTATGGCTGAAAACATCCGCGGGGCATTGCGTTCTGAAATACGAACTGCCCCCCGTCAGGCAGACGATTCAAAAAAACTAAAGCCTCCGGCCGTTCAAGTGCACGCAGACAGACGCAATTCATGCCGTTTGGACAATTCATGGCGCGCTCCAATTCAATGATTGGCCGCGCGATGATCTCTCCGCTTTCGTGGATTGAATTGCTCCACAATGCGCTTTGGCGCAATTCATGCCCGCAGGGCAATTCATGATGCCTGCGTCAATTCATGCGCCGTCAGGCGCAATTCATGCTCTGTACGATGGCGATATGCTCCTTCGGGGCGCAGGCCTCTTTTTTTATGGCTTAAAACATCCGCGGGGCATTTGCGTTCCCGAATACGCCGTGCATCTGTGCCGCCCCCTGCGCAAAAAAAAACAGGCCGCCCGATAAAGTAAGCAGCCTGTTTCAGCTCAGAAGCGGTATCGCCCGGGGGCGGAGCTAAGCGGCGCCCGAATCCACCACCATGTTCGGCAGCCAGGTCGAAAGCGCCGGGAATACTATTATCAGTATAAGCACCAGAGTCATCGCGATAAGGAAGAAGGAAATGTAGCGGAACGAATCCTCGTAGGGGATGTCCGCGACCTTGCATGCCGTCATCAGGTCCACGCCCAGCGGCGGGGTATTGGCGCCGACCGCAAGGTTCAGGCAGACCATGACGCCTAAGTGTATCGGGTCGACGCCTATCTGAGTCATTATAGGCATGAATATCGGGATGACTATAAGGATGATCGCAGTAGTCTCCATAAATGTGCCCAGCACGAGCAGCAGAAGGTTGAAGAATAACAGAATCACCCAGTAGTTGTCTGAAACGGAAAGTATCGCTTCCGCTATCCTCTGAGGTATGTTCTGTGAGGTAAGTATCCAGCCGAAGAGGCTTGCCGCCGCTATTATAAAGAGAACGACGGCGCTTGTCTTGGCCACCTCGAGGCAGATCTCGAAGAAGCGGCGCCATGTGACCTTGCGGTATACATATTTCGAAAGTATGAATGCGTAGAATGCGGCTACGCCGCCCGCTTCCGTCGCGGTGAAGATGCCCTCGAGGATGCCTACGATGATAATGGCAGGCGTTACCAGCGGCAGGAATGCGCCTTTGAAAGCTTCCCATTTTTCTTTGGCGTCGGCTTTAGGCAGGCGCGGGTAGTTCTCCTTACGCGCGAAATAGTAGGATATCGCCATCAGCGAACCGCCGGAGAGGATACCCGGAATGAAGCCGGCGATAAAAAGCTTGCCTATCGAAGCGCCCATCGTGACTCCTAAAACGACCATCACGATGCTCGGCGGGATTATCGTGGCAAGCGCTCCGCCGCACCCTAAGAGCGACGCGCTGAAAGCGGGGCGGTACTTCTCTTCCTTCATCGCGGGCAGCATTATCGAACCTATGGCGGCTACGTCCGCGACTCCGGAGCCTGATATCGCGCCGAAGAACATACAGGAGACGACCATGACCATCGCAAGACCTCCGCGGATATGGCCGACCATGCTCGATGCGAAGCGCATTATGCGCGGAGTTATGTCTCCCTCTGCCATAAGAGCGCCGGCAAGCAGGAAGAGCGGTATCGCAAGAAGCGTGAAGGAATCGGCGCCTACGACCATGCGCTGCGCGATAACGAGCCACGGCAGCGTGGCTTTATAAAGCAGATAAAGCGTCCCGGATACCGCGATGGAATAAGAAACGGGAACTGCTATTGCTATTCCGATCAAAAGAGCTGCGGCAAGAATGAACATTTTTTATTCCTCCCTGCCGAAAAGTCTTATTATATTGCGCGCCACGACGACTATCATAAGTGCGCAGCCCAGCGGGAATGCGAGGTAAAGGATGCCGGCCGGTATCTGCAGGGTGGTCGTAGTCATGCTCCAGGTCTTCTTTACGAGATTTACTCCGCCCACCGTGCCGCAGACGAGGAAGATCATCATGGCGATATCGCCGATGAACATCAGGACTTTTTTTACCCCGCGCGACCTTATTCTGTCCATCATGATGTTGATCTCCATGTGCTCGCCGCCGACGAGCGCTACGGCCGCGCCTATGAACGTGATCCACACGAGAAGCGTCTGACAGACTTCAGAACCCCACGCTATCGACTGATGGAATATATAGCGTGAAACGACTTCGATCAGAACGACGACGAATACTATGACAACGCTGCATATAAGTAAAAGCTCAAGAGGGCGGAAAGCCCTCTTGAGCATGTCGCTCTTTTTTTCCGACATAAGTTTATTTTCCGTACTCGTGCACCATATCCATAAGTTCTTTGCCGAATACGCTCTCATAATCCTTCCATACCGGCTGGACGGCCTTCTGGAAAGCAGCCTTGTCGACGTCGTTGACCTTCATGCCCTTCGCCTTCAGCTTTTCGAGGAATTCGTTCTCTTCCTTTATAGTCTCTTTGCGCTGCAGGTCGCGCCATTTCACCGCGAGCTTCTTTATGGTCTCCTTATCGGCAGCGGAGATCTTGTTCCATACGTCGCTGTTGACGCAGAGGACAGCAGAACCCCAGATGTGTCCGGAGTTCGAAAGGTACTTCTGGACTTCGTTGAAAGCGTTGGAGTAGATTATCGCGTAGGGGTTCTCCTGACCGTCGACGACACCCTGCTGCAGAGCGGAGTAGAGCTCGCCGAAGTTGATGGCCATCGGAGCGGCGCCTAAGAGCTTGAAGGTGTCAAGACGCATCTTGTCGGGGGTCACGCGGATCTTGAGTCCCTTGAGGTCTTCCGGCTTCACTATCGGTTTGTGGTTGTTCGTGATGTGGCGGAAGCCGTTTTCCCACCATGCAAGTCCTACGATTCCCTTTTTCTCAAGCAGGTCGAAGAGGTACTTGCCGAGCTTGCCGTCGAATGCATTGTAGGCCGCTTCGTGTGAAGGCCATGCATAGGGGAGAGCTTCGATGCCGAATTTCGGGTCCAGTGACTGGAAAGAGCCGCCGCCTATAAGTCCGGCGTCGATCGTTCCCAGCGTCAGGCCTTCGACCATATCCTTCTCATTGCCGAGCTGTCCGCTCGGGAAGAGCTGGATGACGACGCGTCCTTCGGTCTCCTTCTGCACGTCCTTCGCAAATCCGTCCAGATTCTTATGCCAGCTGTGGTCGGGATTGAGCACATGCCCGATCTTGATCGTGGTCGTCGCGGCATAACCGCACGCACAGCACAGCACAACGACCGATAGAGCTATGCAGAGTGCAAGAATTGTCTTTTTCATAACTGAATCGCCCCAATACAATAATGTTTTTTGTTGCGGGATTATTTTATCACAAATTAGCGGTATGTCACTGTACGTTTCGCCGCATATGCTTCAGGAAAGGATGCGCGCCGAATCTGTACATAATGCGCGCAAAAACGTCCCTGTGCGGGTAAAGGAGCTTACTTTGCCACGACCGCAAAAAACACGAGAGGAGTCTTCCCCGTATTTTTCAGCGCGTGCGACATCCCCTTTTTCGTCGTGAAGATATCTCCGGCGAGCGCTTCGCACTCACCGCCGTCGTATGAGTAAATTCCTTCGCCCGATACAATCGCGTAGATTTCCTCGTCCTCGTCGTGTCTGTGCAGCCCGATAGAGGACCCGGGCGCAAGTTCGATGCGCGACGCAAGAGAGAGCGGCCCCTCTTCCGGCAGCGAAGATGCGAATATCAGCGCTTCGCCGGCTCCGCCCCGGATGTTTGCGGCTTTCTTTCCCGTATCGCTCTGTTTGATCAAAGACATTGCGAAACCCCCTTATGCGTTTGACGATGATATTAGTCCTTTGGTGCTGAGTTTTCAACTAAATCTGCGTACTTATACTGCCAATATAACAATATCGAACACTTCGTTATCGCCGCCGCACTTTTCGCTTTACTTCTGCATTTCATTTTTATACATATCCTTGTTGAGTGTAAGCGGCACGCTGTTCGTACTGTTGTTGATTATTCGGATTCTTCCTGGTATTGTGTTTAATGCCGTCGTATACTATAGTCGTAATCTAATAAGAGCCGATTACGGCCACGCTCACGGTTTTACGGGAGGGGTACAGATGCCGTATAACTCGAACGGTGATTATATAGAATCCGGAGCGGAGAAAATTAAAAAGTGACGCCACTGGCGACACAATCTTAACCGAAAGGAAATGACCTATGAACGAACTTGATAATACGTTCGCCGAAATAGCGCAGATCATAGAAAAAGCCCGCGACAATGCTTAT
Organism: Synergistes sp.; assembly: GCA_017537925.1. GTDB lineage: Bacteria > Synergistota > Synergistia > Synergistales > Synergistaceae > Synergistes. Next base: position 9,241 of record JAFYJW010000064.1, read on the forward strand.
CGCAAGGTAAACGTGGAACTGATTCTCATGTATCAGCGTGTAGGTAAATTTCTATCGGAAAAATCTAAAGAAGCAAACTACGGGGACGCATATATCGATTCCCTCGTCGAATACATCCGGAACCGGTTTCCCGGGATTAAAGGGTTCAACCGCTGCGGGCTTTATCGAATGAAGCAGTTTTATGAAACTTATGCCGTGAACGAAAAAGTGTCACCACTGGTGACACAATTGAGCTGGACGAATCATCTTCTTATCATGTCCGGCAGCAAGAGCGATGAGGAACGGGAATTTTATATGCGTCTCGCAGTAAAGGAACGATACAGTAAGCGCCAGCTTGAGCGGCAGATGGACAGCGGTTATTATGAGCGGTATATGCTCTCCAAGAGCAAACTATTGCCGGAACCGCTACAGTCGCGGCAGAATCCGTTCCTCGATCAGTACGTGGTAGAATTTCTCGATTTGCCTGACACTTTCCAGGAAAATGACTTCCGTAAAGCACTGGTTAGGGGAACGCGCGAGTTCATACTCGAACTTGGCAGGGATCTCACCTTTGTTGGCGAGGAGTATCCGTTACAGGTCGGAGGCGAGGATTACCGTATTGACCTGCTGTTTTTCCATCGCAGCCTGCACTGCCTTGTGGCGATGGAACTGAAAGTTGGGAAGTTCAAGCCGGAATATGTTTCCAAGATGGACTTTTATCTGGAGGGGCTGGACAGGCAGATTAAAAAGCCGGATGAGAATCCGAGCGTGGGTCTGCTGCTGTGCGCATCAAAAAATGACGAGGTGGTTGGAATATGCCATGAGCCGGACGCTTTCACCCATGATGGTGGCGCAGTATCAATTGCAGCTGCCGGACAAGGATATACTTCGGAAGAAATTACAGGAGTTATCCGGTTTGCCTGAGATCGAAGAAACTGCAGGCGGCGGCAATGCCTAACCTATCACAGATAAAGCGCCGCAGGGAATGAAATCGTTAAAGTTCATCTCGTCTTCCAGTGCTTTCCCCGGATTGTAAAACAGATGCAAATACATCAGTTTTTCGCCTTCTGTTACATCTCCCTTATAGGGACGTTCCTGCGTATAATCCCAGGCAATCGTTTCACTGTGGTAATAGGTCCGATACTGTTCATTGTAATGTACCCACTGGCGCATCTCTCCTCGCCGTGTTTGCATATGGCTTCTTTGGCATAAGCCGGCGCGGCAGTCGCCCCGATAATAAACTTCAGATGTTCCCTGTACAGTGAAATCACGTTGTCAATGCTGTAATAGCCGCGATCCATGACAAGTTTTACTTTCTGAAACAGAAGGGCAAGCCGGATTTTTCACAGAAGATCAGTGACAGGTTTATCTTGGGCAGGGGGTCATCACCCCTGTTCTTTCCCCGTTTCACCTGCCTGGAGTAACTGGATATGCTGGCGGAATCATACGCCCTGTATTCTTCGTTGGCTCTGCGCCTGCCCTGCAGGCGGAAGAAATGCATCTTTATTATGTTGATTAGCTTCAGGACGGCAGCGTAAGGTTCCCGTTGGCGGATTTTGTTATCATGCCCTTTGCCGACGCGTATCTCACCGCGTCAGCAAAAAGCGAAGCAAGCGCCGTTCCCTGCCGGGCAAAGCCCAGCAGCTTCGCCGCCTCTTTGACGAGGTCTTCCTCCGGCATGCTTATCTGTTCTTCGAGGACCCGCAGGACAGCGTTTGCCGCCTCCTGAACGGGGATGTCCTTCGCGTCGCGCCGGGAGGCTTCATTTGCCGGCGCCCTGAAGAGGCTGTAGCTTTCGGGATCCTGACTGTCGCTCCAGTAGATATCCGCGCCCTCCTGCCGCGTGCGTTTCAGGCGCAGTGATGAAAATATTCCGTCCATCCGCGCATGGATGCGTCCTCCGGCCCTTGAGATGCCGAAGCTCTGAAGGACGCGCCGCGCCGCAAGCTGCCCGCTTATGGGGGCTTCCTGTTCTATGACAGACAGGAGCCTTGCGCGAATCGCGGCGGTATATTTCGGCAGAAGGAATTCTTCCGCCGAAATGGCGGTCCTTTCGAATTCGGCGGCTTTATACAGCGGGAGTTCGTTTGCTTCCTCTTCCCGCTGCGTGTCCGGAGCAGAATCCGGCGGAAGCTCCTGAGACACCTCCGAGCTTTGTGCTTCAGCTTCGGGCGTATTTGTTTCCGGTGCGATTTCTTCCTCTGTTTTTTCCGCTTTTTTCTCTTTTATCTTTTCGATCTCCGCGAGTATCCTGTTTATCTCCTTGCCGGGATTGTCCCACCAGTCTATCGTCCATACGCGCGTTATGTTCCAGCCGAGCCCCTGAAGCACGCTTATCTGCGCTATCTCGCGGTCGCGCGTCGTTTTCGCGCCGCCGTAGCTTTCGCCGTCAAGCAGGATGCCCAGCATATAGCGGTCTTTGTCGTCCGGGTCTGCGACTCCTATGTCTACCCGGAAGCCGGAGCGTCCGATAGCGCGCTGCGTTTCGTATCCCTTTTCCTCAAGCGCGGCGCATATAGCTTCCGCTATGCCGGAAGCCCGGCCGGCACGCTTTGTTTCTGTGCCTCCGCGCTGCAGCACGGGGCGTCCCTCGGCGTATTCGAGGAAGTCTTTAAGCGCGGCCGCCCCTTCCGAAGAGGTCCTTGCCGTGTCTATCTGTTCGGGGGCGATCGTTGCGAAGACCGTCATTTCGCAGCGCGAGCGCGATACTGCGACGTTGAGCCTGCGCCATCCTCCGGCGCGGTTCAGCGGCCCGAAGTTCATATGCACGCGCCCGTTTTCGTCCGGGCCGTAGTCGACGGAGAAGAGTATCACGTCTCTTTCGTCGCCCTGCACATTTTCGAGGTTCTTTATAAAGAGAGGCTCTTCGCCGGAGTATGCCCATCTGTCGAGCTCTGCGTCGTTTTTGCAGGCTTCGTTCAGCAGGTCGTCTATAAGGTTCTGCTGCTGGATATTGAAGGTGACTACTCCCACGCTGAGCTTCGAAAGCACCGCGTCGTGGCATCTGCGCTTCAGCTCCTCTACGACGGCTTCTGCTTCGGCGCGGTTCTGGCGCGTCCTGCCGCGGTCGAATACGCCGTTCACATGCACGAGAGAGACCTTCGTTTCGCGGTCGTTAGCGGAGGGGAATGTGCGCAGCCTGTTTTCGTAGAATCTGTAATTGCTGAACGCGATCAGACTCTCGTGACGGCTGCGGTAGTGCCACAGAAGGTGCGTCTGCGGCATGCCTAAAGCGATGCAGTCGTCAAGGACGCTTTCGAGGTCTTCCTCTTCAAGGTTGTCTTCGTCCGCCATATTCACGGCAAAGAATGAGGTCGGCGGCATCTGGTTCGGGTCTCCTACTATGACGGCGTTTTTGCCGCGGGCAAGAGCTCCCGCGGCCCTTGAGGTCGGAAGCTGCGACGCTTCGTCGAAGACGACGAGGTCGAACGGTTCGCGTGACGGGTCAAGATACTGGGCCGCCGATATCGGGCTCATAAGCATGCAGGGAGCCAGACGCGGCAGCAGGTTCGGTATCTGCTGGAAGAGGCGGCGTATGCTCATGCCCCTTCCTCCGCTGCGTATAGCGCGCTGAAGTATGCCGAGTTCCGAGCTCTGCGCCGCTTCTTTTGCGGAAGAGGGCACCCTTGCCGAGAGCCGGCGGAAGATCTCTTCTTTCGCGGCGTCAAAGAGCTCGCCGTCGATCCTGCGCAGCTGATCGACCTTTTCGTTGAAAAGTGCGCCGGAGAATCCCGCAAGAGCGGGGGAGCTTTCTATCGCGCGTGCAGCGAGCGACTTAAAGAGCGACTTTTTGAAAGCGCTTTTTATATCTTCAAGAGCCAGACCTCCGCGGCAGGCTTCAACCACAGGCGCAAGCCCGGCGCTTTCGGCCTCGGACGCAGCTGCGTTCCACGCGGTCCATTCCTTCAGGCAGTCCGCGTTTTCTTTTATATTCCCGCAAAGCATTCTCTGATTCGCAAACCAGCCTGCGCCATATGATTCTTTTATATCAAGCAGGGAGTACAGAGCTGTCTTTGCTTCGGTCAATTTCTCCCACGCGTCTTTTACGGCGGCGACAGACGCGGCAAAGGCGCCGCCTTCTGAGAATCTTATGCGGAGCGAATCTCCGCCGCAGAGAGTCCTGAGTCTTTCCGCGCTCCGCGCGGCACTCTGTGCGAGTTTTTCAAGCGCCTGCCAGTCTGTGTCTTCTCCCCTGAAAAGTCCTTCAAGCCCCGCTCCCAGCTCTCTGAAAAGCGCGGATGCGGCCGCGTTTTCGCTTTGGAAGGATGCGAGCCTCTCAAAGTGCGCCGCTAATTCGTTTTCCGGCGGCAGGGTCCTTGCGCAGTGCGATATTCTTTTCGTGATTCTGTTCATCGCGAAAAACTTCCCGACGAACCATCTGGATGAAGCTTCTTTAAGTTCGTAAAGCAGAGCTTTGCCGTCTTCGCGGAAGAAGCTTTCGTCCCATGTCCGGGAAAGCGCACCCTTCAGCTCGCCGGCTTTTTCGAAGTGACGGGCCATGCCGCGGACGGAAGCCAGATATTCGTCTGACTTTTCGGCGGCCGTCCATGCTTTCGGCATATCGCACCAGAGCATCAGCTCTTCTGCGATCTCTGCTGCTTTTTCGATATCGCGCAGCGACGAAGGCTCAGGGAAGCCTGAGTTTTTCGAGAAGGCGGCGCAGGCAGCCTCCATACGGGCAAGTCTTTTTTCATAATCTGCCGCGGCCGGCAGCACGCTTTCCTTCAGCTGTAGCGAATAGGACGCGCGCCTTACGCCGCTCAGCGGATGCCCGTGCGGATGTCCCGCAGCGCGGGCTGCCGCGGAGAGCCTTTCGGAGAGCGAATCCTGAAGGGCTATCGCGTCCGCGTCAAGCTTTTCCGTTATTTCCGGAGTGAACGGGGCGATGTCGGGAGCGTTTCGGTACTTTTCGTATTCATTTACCAGTTCGTATACGCTCATGCCGCATTTTTGTCTTTTATGCAGCGCTGCCGCGTATTCGTCAAGCTCGCCGCGCAGCCGCGAGCAGCGCTGCGAGGTGCGCTCATACTTTTCCCCGGAGGATGCCGCGCCCGCTTCCAGCGCCCGGCGCAGCTGCTCAAGCACGTCTTTCTTTCTTGATTTGTTCGAATGGAGCTGCAGGCAGAAGGGGCCTATGCCTATCTTTGCAAGGCGGCGCTGCACGACTTCGAGGGCCGCCATTTTTTCTGCGATGAAGAGCACGCTCTTGCCTTCCGCAAGGGCTTTTGCGATAAGCGCCGTTATGGACTGTGATTTGCCTGTTCCCGGAGGGCCGTGCAGTACGAAGCTCTCTCCGGCGCATGCGGCTTTTATCGCAAAAAGCTGGGATGCGTCGGCCGGAAGCGGCAGCAGTGTGTTCTCGTCGACCTTTTCGCCTATCTCCATGTCGCGCGCGTCCCATGTCAGGCGCCCGGATATCAGAGAGCTTACGGTCTTATTCTTTGCAAGGTCGTCTGCGCGGTTTTTTATATCGTTCCACATGACGAACTGCGAGAAGGAGAATATGCCGAGGCAGGCTGCGTCAAGCACGTCCCAGCGCGGCTGCTCCATGATGGCGCGGCGCAGTATCGTCAGGATCTTTCTTACGTCCGCGCCGTGTTCGTCTGCGGGCAGGGGATCGAGCCCCGCTGCCGTTATCCTGAAATCCTGCTTCAGCTTTTCAAGCAGCGTAATGTTGATCTGAGGGTCGTCGTCGCGCATGCGTATCACATAGCCGGCGTTCGCCGAGCGGCGGACGATCTCCACAGGCAGAAGGAGCGCAGGGGCGTAGCGGGCTTTTGTGCTGCGTTCCGTTTCGTACCAGCGGACGATGCCGAGCGCAAGATAAAGCGTATTTGCTCCGTTTTCTTCGGCTGCAGTCTTTGCCGTGCGGTAAAGATTTTTTATTGCCTGGCTGAGATCTTTTTCGCCTATCGCCGCGCGCAGCCTGCGGTTTTTGAATTCGGATCTCAAAAATTCTTCCGACGTGCCGGAAGCCTGCAGCGTTTCAAAAGTGACTCCGCCTGCGTCGGCTTTTATGTCGGCCGGACGCGCAAGCACGGAAAAATCTCCGCCGTCGGAGAGCGCGTCTTCGAGCGCCTCCGGTGAAAATGAAAGAAGAGGTATCACTCTTTGCGAAAGGCGCATATTTATAAGGTTGTTGCGAAGCCCAAGGTCGAGAAGCTTTCTTTCCCACTGCGCAAGCTTTGATGGCTGCTGCGCTTCAGCGCTTTCCGTCTCTGTCACGGTGCACTGCCTGGGCGGCAGCACGGGCGCGCACGGCTCTTTCTCTTCTGTGCCTGCGCCGCCGTCTTTCTCTGCCATAAGAGGCAGCGGCACGATGCCGCTTTGTCTTGCGCGGCTCACGTCAATGATACATTCTACCGACGCCGCGTCGTTCATTTCACGCGAAGCGGCAGCACGCGCGTCGTCAAAGGAGGCGTTTTTCCCGGCAGTGAAAAGGGTGCACTCTACGACGGCTATCTCGTTCACGCCTTCTGCCGCGCGCTTTGTTACGAAAGAAGCGTCGTCGGTGACCGTGTCCGGGAAGGAGAGATCTTCAAGCCATACGCCGGCAAATGCGTGATCTTCCTTAAGGATGATCAGAGGATGCAGCCCCATCGCCTCAAGGCATGAACAGTAAAGCAGCGAGAGGTCGAGGCATGTCCCAAGCTTCTGAGCCGTTACGGCGTCCGCGAGACGCACGCGCTGTCCGCTCTTTTCAAAGCTTGCGGGCGGCGAAGCGTAGGCGATGCCGAGCCTGCCGAGCGCGCCGAATGCCGCGGCCGCCTGAGCCAAGGCCCTGTTTGGGTCGTGTGTCTGGTATCCGTCTATCGAAGGGTCTCCGCTCCATTTTTCAAGCAGGGAAGATGCGTCTGCCGTTATTTTCGCGATCTCGGGATGGTTGGGCGTTACGAAAGCGGCAAGGAGCTCCGGGAAGGCCGAGGCGCCGCTCCATTCGTCATACGCGAGGACCGTTATCCGGCTGTCGCATGAATAAAGGCATTCTGTCCCGCGCATCAGGGATACCGCAAGCACCCCTGCGCATTTCTCGGTGAGCGCAGACAGAAATTCGGGGCAGAGAACGAGCTCGGGGTCCTTTATTTCATACGAGCCGTGCGACGGCACCAGTTCGATACGGCGCAGGAACGGACGCGCGAAAGCAGGAGATGCCTCAATTTTGAGATCCGCGCCTTCAAGAGGCTCGTCTGAATCGTTTACGACGATCATGCGCCTTACGGCCGGTATCCTGTTTTGCTGCAGCGCGTAATTTATTACAGGAACAAAAGAAAAAACGACGCGGTAATTTTCGGCCGCCGAGTTTGTCATGCAGGTGTTCCTCCCCGAGATGCCGCATTTCACGGCGCAGACTGTCTGACCGTTTATATTTTAAGACAAGTAGCCGCTAAAGGCCAACATGGGAGGAAGATCGCCGGTCGTTTTCGGGCCGCAGGCACACGGAACATGCCCGCGCAGGACTTGCCCTGCGCGGGCGGTAACGTCAGATATGCGTTTTTTGCTGCGGAAAGCCTTTGCTGCCGTGGGCGCAGCGTATCTGTCTGCGGCGGCTTTATTCTTTAAGCGTCGCGAATTCTTCTTTTATCCTGATAAGATATTCCGGCTTCGTCATCAGGTCGACTGCTGTCTTCACAAGACCTCTTATAAAAAGGAAAGACGTTTCTATTGCCTCGGGGCTGCGCGCTTTTTCGGCGAATTCGGCAGTGTGGGCCGAATATGCGCGTCCGTCCGGCAGCGGCCCCATGCCGCTGTTGAGCTGTATGGCCGGGCATCTGTGGCTGACGTCGCCGAGATCGGACGAGCCCATATGGGGGTCGTCCCCGAGCCATTTCATTTTTATGCCGAGCGCTTCCATATTGCCGCAGGCAAGCCTGTTGAGCGTCATGTTGCTGCGCGTATCCATGAAGTCGGCCTCGGCGGGCGTTATCCTGTACGCAGCGCCGGTCCCGACCGCCGCGCCCCTTGCGCAGGCTTCGACCCGCTCAAGCAGAGGAGCGATCTCCGACGCCCTGCTGCTTCTGACGTAGAAGAGCGCTCTCGTATAGTCCGGGATGATGTTGGGGGCTTTGCCTCCGTCGGTGATTATGCCGTGAAGCCTTACGTCCGGCCTGGTCTGCTGTCGGAGCGCGTTTACAAGGTTAAAGAAGTTTATCATCGCGTCCAGCGCATTGATGCCGTTTTCCGGAGCGGAGGCAGCATGCGACGTCTTCCCGAAGAATTCCACGGTGCGGCAGCAGAGCGCCATCGAGTTGATCGAGCTCGTGCTCTCCGCCGAAGGATGCGACATCATCGCCGCGTCCATATCGTCGAAAACTCCCATTTTTGCCATCGCGACCTTTGCGCCTTCTGTCTCTTCCGCCGGAGTGCCGAAGACGTTTATTTCGGCCCCGAACTCGTCCGCGAATTCTCTGAGCGCGATTCCCGTTCCCACAGACATCATCGCTATAAGGTTATGCCCGCAGCCGTGTCCTATTCCGGGCAGCGCGTCGTACTCGGCAAGCAGCGCTATTTTCGGCCCGGCCTTGGCGCCTCTGTAGACCGCGCGGTATGCGGTCTCGATGCCGCAGTATCTGTCCGTGAAGTCAAAGCCGTATTTCCGGAGAAGCACCGTCTGCCACAGGACAGCTTTGAATTCCTTCCCTCCCAGCTCCGGGTCGCCGTGTATCTTAAGCGTCAGTTCCGCAAGCTCCGGCTCCAGCCTTTCGACCGCGGCATGTATTCTCTGTATGATGTTTTCTTCCATATTCATCCGCCTTTTGAGGCGTATGCTCCGGCATTCGGCAGGAGCATACGCGCTGTCGTTATATAGTTTGTTTATTGATTGCCGGAAGCTCGGCTCAGAACGGGCCGAGGCCGACAGACTGCGCCGCTATGACAAAGGCGAGCCCGATAGCGTACTGGATCAGCATGACCGGCAGGAACCATTTCGCCCACTTGACCCAGGGGATCTTAGCAAGAGCAAGGCTTGCCATAAGCACTCCGCTCGTAGGCGTTATAGCGTTGGATATGCCGTCGCCGAGCTGGAAGGCGATGACCGCCGTCTGCCTGGTGACGCCGACCAGATCCGACAGCGGAGAGAGTATCGGCATCGTAACGGCCGCCTGCCCGGAGCCTGACGGTATCAGGTAGTTGGTCAGGCACTGGAAGACGTACATACCGACCGCGGAAGCGTGCGGCGGGAGATCCTTAAGAAGCACTGCCGCTCCGTGGAGAATCGAGTCAAGAATGCTGCCCTGATTCAGGATATAGAGGATGCCGGTAGCGAAACCCACGACCAGCGCACCGCTGCATATGTCGGCCATGCCGTCCGCCAGAGCCTGCCCGTAGCCGTCCAGCCCCATTTTCGCGACTATGCCTATTACGATCGACATCCCCAAAAAAAGCGCGCCTATCTCATTGAAGTACCATTCGAATTTGAGGACTCCCGCCACGAGGATAACGATAGTCGCGAGGAAGATGATGATGACCAGCTTTTCCCTTACACCGAAAGGAATCTCCCGCTTCTCTTCGGTGATCTCCTCCCGCGTGCGGTCGAATTCATACATCGGGCTGAGCTGAGGGTTTCTTTTTACCTTAAGGGCGTATTGGCAGACCAGGAATATAGTGACGCCGAAAATGACGGCCAGCATGACAAGTCTGAACTGCCAGCCGCTGTAGGGAGGCAGCTCGGAAATGCTCTGGGCCACTCCCACGTTGAAAGGATTGAGGATGGAGCAGGCGAAGCCGGCCGACGTGGAGCATATCACCATCGCAGCCCCTGTTATCGAGTCAAAGCCTACGCTCAGCGCGAGCGCGACCATTATCGGAATCACGGGAATAAATTCCTCGCACGCGCCCATAACGACGGTCATCGCAACGATCAGAAGCATGATCACGGGAATCGTTGCGATCTCCCTGCCTGCCATCCCTTTGGCAAGCCGCCTCAGAGCTCCTTCAAGCGCTCCGCTCTTCTGCAGTACCGCAATCGAGCCGCCGACGATGAAAATGAAAAAGATTATGTCGGCCGCCTGTGACATGCCTCCTGCCAGAGAAGAGAGCGCTGTCATAAGGCTCACCGGCGTCGGTTCCACGTATTTGAACGAAGCGGGGTCGATGACCATGCGGCTCGTCTCGTCGGCCGGGTTCAGATGCACGCGCTGATACTGTCCCGCGGGCACGACGTAAGAGAGGATCCCGCAGAACATTATGATAAGCATAAGCAGTACGAACACATGCGGCATCTTAAATCTTGACTTGTTTCCGATCATTCTGCACACCTCCTGAAAATGAAAAACAAGGATCCGCGTGAAGGCAGCTCCGTAAGGGCACAGCAAAGCCGGCGGTTTTTTCCGCTTTTTTTGAAGCTGCCGACATACATATCCTGCCGATTTTTATCCGGGGCCCCGGCTCGGCATCCGGTCTCGGCGGCTTCTGCCGGAAGCTGCCGAGACCGCGCCCTGCGGCGTCTATGCTGATTCGGGATCGCATGAGGATGATTCTGAGCCGGACGCCGCGGGCTTTTTTTGGATTCCGGATAATATGCGGCCGCACACGTGTTGCTGCACGTACTTTAAGCCGTATATGCTTTTACGGAATACCAGCCTTCAGGCAGTATTCTAACATACGCGAAAGGGCGAGATTAAAAACGATACATATATGCCCGGAAAAACGCGAATTTTTCTTACGAACGGGCGGAATCGCCTCATCCGTTCGTAAGTACGCGGCGGGGGAGCCGCCGCATATCGCAGCATCCGGTTCCTTTGGTTGGATAGTATGATCTGACGGCGCAGGATTTGAAGCCGCCACAGGCGCCGCGGCAAAGGAAAGCGGCCATCACGCTGTGATTCCCAAGATACAGGGAAAGATGCGGATGACCGCTTCAGCTTCTTTGTGACAGATACCGAATCTATTCTTCCTTATGGTTTTATCCTGAAAATTCTTCAAGAGGCAGAAGCTGCGGCGTAATACCAAAAACAGGGCTTCAAGGGGGGGGAGTATCCTGCGCCGCAGATTCTGCCGATTCTGAAGACCTCAGTTTGCCATAAGATTCGGGAGGAACATCACAACATTCGGGAAGACTGCCATTATGAATGCAAAGGCCACTATTATAAGGATAAACGGCATCACGGAGCGCGAGATGAAACTGATGCTGCGCTCGGCGAGCCCCGTCATCAAAAAGAGGTTGAAACCGATCGGCGGCGTTATGTTAGCGATCTGCACGAGCAGGATAACGAAGATGCCGAACCAGATCGGATCCAGGCCGTAAGTCTTCGCAAGCGGCAGGAACATCGGCACCGTCATTACTATCATGGAGTAGCCGTCAACGAGACAGCCGAGAATGATATAGACCACCGTCATAAGCGCAAGGGCTGTGTATTTGCCGGCGCCCAGCGACACTATCGTCTCGCTGATCCAGCGCGGCAGGTTCAGGAAGCCGAGCGCAACCGAGAAGAAAGATGCGCCGATCAGTATAAGCATCACCATGCAGTTCGTGCGCACAGCGCTCATAAGGCACTCCGCGAACAGCTTCCATGTCAGGCAGCGCGTCACGAGAGCAAGCACCAGCGCGCCGGTGAGGCCTACTGCGGCTGCTTCCGTTGGCGTGGTCCATCCGGCGTATATGCTTCCGAGCACGAAGCCTATCAGTATGATCACCGGGAAGATCTTGGGCGCGCTTTTTATTTTATCGCGCCAGCTGTACTTTTCACTGTCTGTTTTCGCGCCGCCTTTGGCCTTCGACGCTATCATGATATAACCGCAGAAAAACAGCATCAGCAGCAGACCCGGCACCAGCCCGGCTATGAAAAGTTTGCCGATGCTGCAGTTGGCCGTGACCCCGTAGATGAGCATCGGAACGCTCGGGGGGATAAGGATACCCAAAGTGCCGGAGCTCGTGAGGCTGCCTATCGAAAGACTCTCGCTGTAGCCGCGGCGGCGGAACTCGGGTATCGTGATCTTGCCGACGGTGGCTGTCGTGGCGTTGACCGAGCCGGTTATAGCGGCAAATATTGCGCAGGCTATGACATTGACGTGCAGCAGACCTCCGGGCAGACCGGAGACCCACGGCGTAAGCCCGTCAAAAAGGTCGTCTGATATCTTTGTCCTAGCCAACACCTCTCCCATCATTATAAACAACGGCAGAGCCATCAGGCTGCTGCTGTTGACGTTGTTCCAAATAACACTGCCCAGTACGCGCATGACAGGCAGGTCGGTAAAAATAGCCAACACGATCCAGCTGGTGAAAAACAGGGATATTCCGATCCAGATGCCGCAGCCAAGAAACAGAGCAAGCAGAATTACTACCGTGAGCAGCGACTGCCATTCCATACGATATCACCTACTTTTCCGAACGCCCTGAAGCGAACAGCACGAGATTTACACAATACTGCAAGAACAGCAGTGCAGAACCGACAGGCAGGAATATTTGAGGTATCCAGAGGGGCGTTTCGGATATTTGCATTGACCTGCTGCCGTTAACAAAAGACTGATCAAAGGTCTTATAGGATACCCAGGTCAGATATAAGGCCACTATTATTGCCGCAATATAGGCTATATAGTTAAGAAACCGAATCAATTTAGGGAATTTTTCCCTCAACAGATCTACAAGATCCATCCTGATATGTCCGTGTACGGCTTCGACATAACCGAGTCCCAGCATACTGCTGGCTGCCATAAGGTAGCCTGTGAACTCGTCAGCGACATAAAGCGTACTTGCAAAGCAGCTCCTGATGATTATCTCCGCTATTATCAGGAGCGCGGCTGCGCAGATACAGAAGCCGCCCAGCCAGCCGGCCAGTTTGTTCACCTTCTCTATGACCTTGAATAAAGGCTGCATGTTCGATCAATTCCCTTCGGGCCTGAAAAGGGGAGATGCCCGCCTGCGGCGGACACCTTCCCCCGGCAGCATTGTCTTATTTGAGTTTCTTTTTCTCTGTCATGAATTTATTGTAAAGTTCGATGGCATCCGTCGCTTTCTTGTTGCTCTCAAGCCAGTCCTTTGCTACCGTTTCGGCCGCCGCGACGAGCTGCTTGTGATAGGTGTCGGAGACGTCGACCTTTGTAACGCCGTTGTGGTAGCAGAACTCATCATTCTCAGCCACAACCTTCTTGACTTCGTCACGGAGGAACTTATCGCACTCCGCGGCCGCCGTCATAAGAGCTTTCTGCTGATCGGGCGTAAGCTTGTCCCATGCCTTTTTGTTGATAGTGGTGATGCTGGACGCGGTGGAGAAGCGTATCGGCATATGGTATTTGCATACTTCGTAGAATTTGCCTTCTCTGACCGATATGGACGACGTGATGGTGGAGTCAATAAGTCCGGTCGCAAGGCCGGTATAGGTCTCTGCATAAGGAACGTTCAGCGCCTGTGATTTGCAGGCGGCCGCGAAGAGAGCGCCGTTCCTGTCGTAAGAGCGTATCTTCAGTCCCTGCATGTCCTTGATGTCGGTCACTTTCTTTCTGCTCCATAACCCGCCGAACGGCCACGGCGATATCAGCAGCAGTTTCTGATTTTTCTTCTCGAGGACCTTCTCATAGTACGGCTTCGCGAGCTTATCGAAGAGTTCGACTTCCTCCCAGCTGTCCACCATCATCGGCAGAGTGCGCAGGGCCAGCACCGGAGCGTCGCCGGCGACATTGGATGTGACCATTTCAGCGATGTCGAGCTGTCCGTCGTTAACGGCGTTCAGAAGTTCGGCTCCCTTATATCCCAGAGAACCGCCGTATTCCACGCGGAGCTGCAATTCACCGTTCGTAAGTTCTGATACGCGTTTTGCCATCTGCATAAGGCCGCGCGTCTGGTAGTTCTCTTCGTTCCAGACAGTCAGAGCCATAAGCGTGGTCTTTGCCGCCGCTGCGGAGGCGAAGAGCGCTACAAGCAGGAGCGTTAATAAAACAGCTGAAATTTGTTTCCGATACATCATCTTGGTTCCCCCTTATATTATTTATTTTTCCTTTTGCTATTCATCATAGATGAATTATACATAGAATATAAGAAACAGAACAACATTGCCTGAAAAAGTAAATAACCGAATATTACGAGATACTGTTTTGCCGTAATGTAACCTTTAAGATAACGCCTTTTGCTGCGTACTGTTCTTCAGGCAGTGCGGCGCGTCTGTATCAAAGAGCATCCGCCGGCCGGCTTTATGGTCCGTGGACCGGGAGCAGCCGCACAAAACACGGCCGGTCAGCTGCGATCTTCGGGCATACATGATTTTTTGCATATTTCATCTGTGCCGTCACGTCCCCATCCGCCGCGCTTGTCACTAATAAAAGTTTTTCCCGCCGGCGCTGCGTGCTTTCTCTGCCCAGCCGGGGACAGGCGGCACGCATTTGTCCTCCGGTTCGAACGGTATCTCGAGGAACGCCGGTCCTTTTGCCGAAAAAAGTTCCTTCAAAGCGCCGCCGACGCGGAGCGGTCCGTCGACCCTGGCCGCCGGTATGCCGAAGCCTTTCATCAGCGTCACATAGTCAAGCTCGGCAAATTGAGTCGCGAAGGGCTCGTTGTCGAAGACCATGGAATTCGAAACGCGTATCCAGCCGAAGCTGCGGTTATTCACGAGAATCACCTTTACGTCGGCGCCGGTCCTCGCAAGAGTCTCGTACTCGCCGGCACAGAAGCCGAAGCTGCCGTCGCCGGTAATGTGAACGATAGTGCTTCCGGAAGACGCCTTCGCCGCTCCTATCGCAGCCGCGGTGGCATAGCCGAGCGAGCCCTGCGCAAAGTTGCAGACGAAGCGTCTGCCTGCCTTCTTCATCTTGATGAAGCCGGCAGGGTAGACAGCCGCTATGCCCGGATCCACAACGAGGATGGAATCTTCCGGCATCGCCGCGGCAAGCTGATCCATCACATACAGCGGGGCGCATGGGAAAGCGGCAGAATCCTTAAGCCCCTCAGCGAGCGATTCTTCATATGCGGCGCGCTTTGCTGCGATGGACGCCGTGTATGCGCCGCTGCCTTTTTTATAATTACCGCTGTATTCGAGCAGCTTTGCGAGAGTCTCCCTGACGTCGCCGAGCATCAGAACATCGGCGTCATAATTATTGCCCAGGTCTCCTTCGCTGATGTTGAGTTCAATGATCTTTGCTTTCGTATCTTTAGCCGGGATCTTCCATCCCCAGGTGCCGACAGAATCTGTGCTGGATCCGACTAAGAAGACCACATCCGCGTCAAGGACGAGCCCGTTTGAAAAACTGTTTGCGCCGCGGGCGCCGCAAACGCCGCCTGAGAGCGGATGCGTCTCGGCGATGACGCCCTTCCCGTTTATCGTCGTGACCACAGCAAGTTCGAACTTCTCCGCGGTGGCCCGCACCTCATCAAATGCCTGCGACGAGAGGGCCCCCTGCCCGCAGATCATCACGCCGCGCTTCGCGCCTTTCAGTGTCTCGATCGCCGTTTTGATGTCGGCTTCGGCCGCGGCATATCGCTTGCCGGGGAAATGTGCGAACTCGGTTTGTGCGAAGAGATCAGGCACTTCAACATCTTCGCCGAGAATGTCCTGAGGCAGCCTGATATGCACAGGGCCGGGCCTGCCGCTTGCTGCAATGCGGAACGCGCGTCTTATGATGAAGGGGATATCCGTTGCTTTATGGGCCGTCAGCGTCTCCTTGACAAATGGTTTGAACATGGAGGTCTGGTCGGCGCCCGTCAGCATATTATGCTTTTCGCCGTTGAGCGGGATGTCGCTGGTGATCGCTATCACCGGAACGCACGAAGTGAACGACTCGACAATGCCCGGCAGCATGTGCGGCGCGCCGACGCTCGGTCCCTCGCAGACGCCGGGTTTTCCGCTGACCTTCGCATAACCGTCTGCCATGAAGGCTGCATTGCGCTCGTCGCGCACCATAACATGTTCAATGTCCGGGAAATTTTTCCATTCATTGTACCAGTGAAGAGTCGTCTCTCCGGGAAGGCCGAATACATATTCGACGTTGTATTTTTTCAGCATTTCCAGCAGTATCCTGCCGCACTTCATAAATATGCCTCCTTTACGCTGGGACCGCAAGCTTTGGTAAAAGTATGTGCAAAAACGTTTTTCGAGGGGGCGGAAATACCTTTTTCACATACCACTCATCATTTATGATTAGATTATACATTAGAGAACATCGGTGTCAAGCGAGAGTTTCAAATTATTCCGCCCAATTTAAAGAAGTTTGGATATGATAATGATGTAAGAAATTGCTGTTTGTGCAGATTTAGTGCAGATTCCGGCGGTTTAGGCGCCGCCGGAATCCCGGAGTCATTTTTTCTCTTCCAGAGTGTGCATAAGGTTGTTCAGATGTCTCTTCATTGCCAGTATTGCCAGCTCGGCATCGTGATGCGCAACGGCTTCAAATATCTTTCTGTGTTCGTCGTTGCTGATATTGCCTGCGTGACGTCTGATGCCCTCGAGCTCTGTCGCATCTTCTTCTTTTTTGCGCAGAAGCTCGACGATCGCTTCAAGTATAGAATTGTGGCTTATCTTCGCCAGATACTGATGAAACTCGGTGTCGAGCTGTGATACGGATCTCCCGGTTTTCGCCATATGCTCGTGCTTGTCCACTATACGGCGCAGTTCGCCGATCTCCTCGGCTGTGGCATTCTCGGATGCAAGCCGCGCCACTTCGATCTCGACCGGACGCCTGGCTATGAGCAGTTCCGTCAGGTGTTCCTTATCAGACGAGCCGCTGCCGCTGAAGAATTCCTGCGCCCAGTTGCCCTGCCATCTGGCGGATTCAAGGCTGCGCAGCTTTTCTTCACCCAGCGGCGATATGGAGCGGCCGGTGTTGCTTTCCTTGACAAGGAAGCCCATGTACTGCATATCGCGCAGCAGACGTCCGACGGAAGCCTCCGCTAAAGAATAGCCGCGCGTCTTCAGGCGTCTCTGGACGGAACCGGCGCCTGCAGCCTTTCCCTCTTCCTTGATATAAGAAAGCACTTCGTATATAAGTTCGTCTTCCCTGCTGATACTCATCTGCAACACTCCCGCAGAATTTAATGCAATTATAATGCATTAATATTTGCAAATCTATTATACACACATCTGCATAAGCCGCGCAGGATACAGAACGGGATTCTGCAGAGCGCTTCCGGCCGGGAAAGCCGAAAAACCGAAAAACGCCTATCTCCCGACTATTACTTTTGATCCTTCCATCTCTTTCAGCAGCGGCACGGAAGAGCTTGCGTCGATCTCGCTGCAGAAAAAAATGTCGTTGTCAAAGCCGAGTCCCGACAATATACGGCCGTGTTCGGATTCCCGGCATACCGCGGCAAGGTCCGGCCCCATGTGATGCCACAGCGCAAGGGCCGCCATCGCGCCGTCGGTAAGCTCCATTTCAGACGCGCCGTTCGCGGGAGCCAGTGCCAGCAGCTTTTCGATGAGCATGCCCGCGCATACGGTATCCTCGAGCGAAAACTCTCCGCTGCGCCCGGCGCATATGATGCCCGTCCTTGTGCCGGAACAGAGCGCGTCCCAGCATACGGCTTCGGCGTTTCGCGCGCAGCCCGCAATGACGCGCGGGCATCCTTCGGCGGCGCGCATCAGCGCGCCTGTCCCGTTTGACGTCGTGATGACGGCTTTTTCCGGCGCGCCGTTCTGCATCAGTTCGAGCGGGGAATTGCCGAGATCAAATCCGGGAGCGGGAAGCCCGCCGCGTTCGCCCATTATCTTCCAGTCTTTTCCGAGACGATCTCTTTCGGCGAACGCCTCTTCGACCTCACGCACCGGAACGAGGATAGTCCCGCCGCAGTCGAAGAAGGTCGTTATCTGCGTGGAGGCGCGCAGCAGATCGACCACGATGCGCGCGTCGTGTTCCTTTAAGGCTTCGCCGGGAAGAAAGGCCGCGTCAAAAATATATTTCAAGCCTGTCGCCTCTGTTTATATGCTGCGCCAGCGCTTAAAGCCCTTGCCAAGGACTTCGTCTGCCGCGCCTACGGCCATGAAGGAGCCGGAGTAATTTTTAGCCAGGTACCTTTTCAGTTCCATAGTCTGCCTCTGGTTCATCAGGCACATTATCGTGTAGCCCTGTCTGTGCGTGAATCCGCCTTCGCAGGAAAGCATTGTGCATCCGCGCCCTAACTTCCCGTTTATGAATTCGGAAACTTCTTCCGTGTGCGGAGTGACCACGAAAACAAGTTTCCGCCGGTCGAATGAGGCAAGCACCCCGTCTATCGTCATGCCGCATACATAGCACGATATAAGGCCGTACAGCACGTTTTCGAGCCCGACGATGCCTGTGGACACGGCAAGTATCGCCATATTGAAATAGAGACTGAAACGTCCTGCGTCAATGCCGAAGCGCGCCTTCAGCATCATGATTATTACATCTATGCCGCCCGCGGTCACGCCCTCCCGGTAAAAGAGACCGGTGCTTATTCCCTTTACGGCTCCGCCTACGACGGCTACAAGCAGCATGTCGTTTATGTATGGATATTGGAAGCGCGCGAAGACGTCTATCATGACTGAGAAGATGACGGAATTTACTATCGACCAGAATACGAAGCGCTTTGAAAGAGAGCGCGAAGCCCAAAGGATAAGCACAATATTTATGGCAAGCGACGTGATCGCGGTGCTGAAGCCTAATGTGTATCTGAGCAGAACGGCTATGCCCATTACCCCCTGGTCGGTGAATTTATAGGGCAGAGTCAGCGCCGTCACCCCTATGGCGTAAAAAGCGCATGCGAGTAAAGAGACTATGAATGTCTTCCATTCCGATAACAGTGTTAACCTTGCTTTTTTCAGCAGATGGCTGAGCCGGGGCCTTCCCGGCAAGTTGTCCGGCATATGCATGCATCCTCCTTTTGGCATGAAATGCTTGGCATATTATATACCGACTATTGCTCCTGCGATATTGTGATAGAATATTATTCAGCTTGAAATATTGGGAGGAATCGATATGGCAGGTCCGGTGCAGTTCAGCCTTGAGGAGATCATCTCCATGCTTCTCCAGCGTGTGGAGTCTCTTGCGGCCAGCGACGAAAACAGCAAAACAAAGCAGAATATAATATACAGAGTCCTTTATAAAAAAGGCCTGCTTACAGACGAAGACATCACCGCGTCGGTAAAGGAAGAGTACCGCATGCTGAAGGAGCTCGGCGTGATTCGGGACGAGCCCGCTGAAGAAGTCTACAAAAGCATAACCGACGGCATACTTCAGTGGATAAAGGGAGACGTCGACGGCATAAAGAAGTCCATGGCGGATTATGAAAAGAAGCTTCAGGAGTACGCGCGGGAAGAGGCGAAAAAGCCGAAGATAGAAGTAGCGGGCGCGAATGTGCTGAGCCAGCTCGACGCAGCGGCCGCCAATAAAAAAGGCAAGCTCATCATATAAAACGGATAAAACAGGAAAACAGGCGCCGCAGCGCGCCTGTTTTACGCTTTTGCCCCGGCATGCGCCGGGGCTTTTTGCCGCAGATATAAAGAAGCGCTAAGCGAAGGTATCGGATTCTCCCAGCATCGCCCGCAGGCAGTTTGCCTGGGGGAAGTCTTTTTTCCCCATGCCGCAGCCGATCTTTTCGACTCTCATCACCGGCATCGGGGCAAACCCGTCTGCGAAATAGCGCAGGAGCGCAGCTCCCGTAGGCGTGCAGAGTTCTCCGCGCACCGCACCTCCGTATATCGGGATTCCCTTAAGGAGTTCGGCCGCGGCAGGCGCCGGCACCGGCAGTATCCCGTGGGCGCAGCGCACGCGCCCGCTGCCGACATGCACTGGCGAAGCCAGTATCTTTTCGGGCGCTGTCCGGAAAAGCAGCAGACAGACTCCGCAGATGTCGGCCGCAGCGTCCATCGCGCCGACTTCATGAAAATGCACCTTTTCGACCGGCACGCCGTGGACTTTGCTTTCAGCGGCCGCTATAAGCGAATAAACATTGAGCGCGTCGCCGCGTACCTTCTCCGGCAGCGCCGCATTTGATATTATCCCGCGGATATCGGAGAGCTTCCTGCCGGAGCGGATATGCCCGTGAATATGTCCGTGGTGACCGTGGCTGTGCCCGGCGTGTACTTCCGGCTCTTCTTCGGCGCCGTCAATCAGGACCTTTATGCCGGTCCCCGTTATGCCGCATTTCTCGGCTTTGTACGCGCTTACCCTTACCCCGGGGAGCCCCGCCGAGTTGATCTCTTCCAGAAATTCCCGGCGCGAGGGGCATATCTCAAGCAGCGCCGCCATAAGCATGTCTCCTGCTGCTCCCATGCCGCAGTCAAGGTAAAGGGTCCGCATTTTTTATCTCACCCCTATATGATTTATCATACTCGCGCTGTAGGCCGCGCCGAAGCCGTTGTCTATGTTGACTACGGTAACTCCGGAGGCGCAGGAATTGAGCATCGAAAGCAGCGCGGAAAGGCCGCCGAAGGACGCGCCGTAGCCTACGCTTGTCGGGACCGCGATCACGGGGCATTCGGCAAGGCCCCCTATGACGCTCGCAAGAGCTCCTTCCATGCCCGCTATCGCGATTATCACGCTTGCGGTCATTATATCGTCGGTGTGGGCAAGAAGGCGGTGAAGGCCGGAAACGCCTACGTCATAAAGACGCGTCACGTCGTTGCCCAGCGCGCGGGCGGTAACTGCTGCTTCTTCTGCCACAGGCATGTCGCTCGTGCCGCCGGAGGCGATCACGATCTTTCCTCTTCCGTCGGGCGCAGGCATTTCGCCGGCAACTCCTGCGCGTGCCGTATCGTTATATAAAAGAGGCACGCGGGAGCCGACAAATTCCGCGGCGGCTGCGTCCATGCGCGTGATCAGCACGGTCTTCTGCCCTGACGCGAGCATTTCTTTCGCAATATCCGCTATCTGTTCCTTTGTCTTTGAAGCTCCGTATATGATCTCCGGTACGCCGCAGCGCAGCGCGCGGTGCCCGTCTATCTTGGCAAACCCGATATCGCGGAATGGCGCGTCCTTAAGCAGCAGCAGCGCTTCATTTACCGGCAGAGTTCCTTTTGCGACTTTTTCAAGCAGTTCTTTCGTCTCGTTTTTGTTCATCCTTACCTCGTTTCAGTGTCTATCAAGACAACGGGGAAATATTTTTTCAGCGCCGCCGCTATTGCGCCGCGCTTTTCCGCGGCAGCCGCAAACTGCCCTTCCGGAAGCTGGATGCGGGCCGCTCCGTGGAAGAGGCGCACGCGAAGATTCGAAAAGCCTATAGCCGCAAGCTCTTTTTCCGCGGCTTCAACGCGCAGCAGGTCGTCGTATTCTATCTTAGTGCCGGAAGGGATACGCGTCGCAAGGCATGAATAAGAGGGTTTGCTCCATGTAAAGAGCCCCGCTTCCTTTGACAGCGCGCGTACTTTATCTTTTGTGATGCCGCAGAGCCTAAGCGGAGAAAGCACGCCGAGTTCGGCAAGAGCCCGCATCCCCGGGCGTTCTTCAGCCTTGTCGGACGCGTTTGTGCCGTCTATAACCGTTTTAAATCCGTCGCCTGCCGCACGGGAGATTATTTGAGAGAATATCGTTTTTTTACAGAAATAACAGCGCTCCGGCGGATTTGAAACGACTGCGGCGTCCTGCAGGATATCGTATTCTGTCACGGAGAGTTCTGCGTGCAGCTCATCTGCCAGTCTGCGCGCATCTTCAAACTCAAAGTCGGGCTGAAAGGGCGTTTTTACGTAATAGGCGCGGCATGCGGCGCCGTACCTGCCTGCCGCATAAAGCAGATAGCCTGAGTCCGTCCCGCCGGAGAAAGCAAGCGCGACCCTGCTGTGTTCCCTGAAAAAATCGCTCAGTTCCATAAGAGAGCCCCCTCAAAGACCGCTTTCCTCCAGCAGCTTTTCGTTTTGCAGTATATCATGTGCCGCGCCGTCCGCAAATAGAGTACCTTTCTTCAGCACGATGGCGCGCGTTGAGACCGCTTCTGCGAATGCCAGGTCATGCGTCGCGATAAGTTTTGTCTGGGGCAGACCGTTCAGTATCTTTATCAGCTCCCTCCGCGCGCGCGGGTCAAGAAAAGCCGTCGGTTCGTCAAAGAGCAGAACGGATGGCTCCATCGCTATCACGGAGGCCAAAGCTGCGAGCCGTTTTTCTCCGCCTGAGAGCCTGAGCGGAGTTCTGTCTTTAAGATATTCTATACCCAAAAGTGCAAGCGCCGCATTTACGCGTGCGTCCGTCTCTTTTGCGGAAAGTCCGGCGCTGCGCGGCGCGAAGGCCACATCGTCGTAGATAGTGGCAGAGAAGAGCTGGTCGTCGGGGTTTTGAAAGAGGACCCCGGTCTTTCTGCGCAGCTCCGCAAGATTCTTCTTTTCAAGCAGGATGCCTGCGGAGCGGACCGTGCCGGCAGAAGGCAGCACGCCGACAGACGCAAGAATCAGAGTGCTTTTGCCGGCTCCGTTCGCTCCGGCAAGCACTGCGCTTTCTCCTTCGGCAAGGCTGAACGAAACATTGTCCAGTGCTTTAGTGCCGTCCGGATATGTTACGGAAAGTCCCTCTAAAACAAACATATCAGAAAGCTCCCTATGGCTTTTGGAACGTTTACGGCTCTGAAAAAAAGGGAAAAGCCGCAGACGAGGGCAAGATAAATATAGTCCCGCATAATTAAAGGCGCAGGCTGCCGGC
>JAFYJW010000065.1 GCA_017537925.1 Synergistes sp.
CCGCGGCGCGTCTGTTTTTATATCCGGTCTTTGAAACCGTATTTTATCTCTTCAGAGTTCCGTCCTTAAGCTTCTTGTCGAAATCGTCGACAAGCCTGCGGAGTTCCTTCGTGAGCAGGACAAGGCCGATAAGGTTCGGGACTGCCATAAGTCCGTTCAGAGTGTCGGAAAGATCCCAGAGGTTGGCAAGGTATGTGCCGCCGCCCCATGCTCCGAGCACGATGAGGACCATCCAGAGAATCTTGAACGGCGTGACGAGCGCCGTGCTGTTGGTCAGGTAGACGATCGCGGTCTCAGCGTACCAGTACCAGCCGAGTATAGTTGAAAGAGCGAAGAGTGAAAGCGCAAGGGAAAGTATCATTACGCCGCCGTGTCCGAACACGCCGCTGAAAGCCGCAAGCGAAAGCTTGGCTCCGGTAAGATCCGGGCTGTTTGTAAGCACGCCGGTCACAAGTATCGTAAGAGCTGTCAGGTTGCAGATGATTATCGTATCCATGAACACTTCAAAGAGACCGTAGAGCCCCTGACGGACAGGGTGGTCTGTGCGCGCCGCGCAGTGGACCATCGGGGCAGAGCCGAGACCGGCTTCGTTCGAGAACACGCCGCGGGCAATACCGCGCGTGATAGCGGCTTTGACCGACCAGCCGGCGATAGCGCCCGGCAGAGCCATCGGATCACAGAAAGCGCCGCGGAAAGCGTTTGCTACCGCTGCCGGAATCGCGTCCGCATGCAGGATTATTATTCCCAGAGCGCCGATGATGTAAAAGATAGCCATAAACGGCACGAGATAGACAGTTACCGTAGCGATGCGCTTAAGCCCGCCCCAGATGACGAGGCCTACTATCACGGCGATAATGATGCCAGTTATATACGGCGGGATGCCGAAGCCCATCGCGATGCCTTCCGCCGTCGAATTCGACTGAACCATGTTGCCTATGCCGAAAGAAGCAAAGACTGTGAATATCGCGAATATTACGGCAAGCCACTTCATCCCGAGGGCTTTTTCAAGGATGTACATAGTGCCGCCTCTGTGCGAACCGTCGGCGCATTCCTCACGATAGCGCACAGCAAGAGTGACTTCGCTGAACTTTGTCGTCATGCCGAAGACAGCCGATATCATCATCCAGATAAGCGCGCCCGGACCGCCGAGGTGGAGGGCCGTTGCAACTCCGGCGATGTTGCCGGTACCTACCGTTGCGGCAAGCGCCGTTGCCATAGCCGCAAATGATGATATAGTACCTGCGCTGCTGCTCTTCTTTCTGACATTGCCGAGCACTTCGGTGAACATCATACCGAAATAACGCACCTGCGGGAAGCGAAGCACCAGTGTAAGCCATACTCCGGTGCCGACGAGGAATGCAAGCATCCAGGGCCCCCAGACAATGCCGTTAACGACTCCGTTCAGTTTCCAGAACCACTCCATAACTACCGATCCCTCCGCATAAAAAAATGACATAAAAAATCCTTAACAGATTAGCACTGTTTTTGATTTATGTAAAGGCCGTCAGCGACAATTTAGCGCATAAATATTAAAAGTAATAAAAAACAGCCGACCGGCAATCAGATGTCACATTATTGCATATAACATACGATGAAAAGAGCGGCGCAGTGCGCGCCGCTCTCAGTTAAAATCAATTCATGCAAGCTGCCTTATAACAGGCCTTTCGCTTACAGGAACGCCAGGTTCAGAACAAAAAGTGCTACGAGGATGTAAAGCAGCCAGTTTACTTCCTTTCCGCGCCCTGTCAGGACCTTGAGCAGGACATAGGATATTACTCCAAACTCAATTCCTGTGGCGATGCTGTATGCGAACGGCATCATGAAAAATGCTATGATCGCGGGGAAGAATTCCGTCCAGTCGCTGTAGTCCAGGTCTTTAAAGCCCATCATCATATAACCGCCTACCATGATAAGCGCAGGGGCCGTAGCGCATGCCGGCACTATAGCGATAAGCGGGCTCAGGAAAGTCGCAAGGATGAACAGCACCGCAACGGTCAGCGCGGTAAGCCCTGTGCGTCCGCCCTGTTCGACGCCGCTTGCGCTTTCAACAAATGTCGTAACGGTGGACGTCCCGAGAACAGCTCCTGCCGCGGTGCCGACGGCATCCGCCATCAGAGCCTGGCTCGCGCGGGGCAGGCGCCCTTTTTCATCGAGCATATTAACGCGGTTGGCGACGCCGACAAGCGTTCCTATCGTGTCAAAGAAGTCGACAAAGAAAAATGTGAATACTATGACCCAGAACTGCGGCGTGGCTATCAGGGAAAAATCCATCTTGCAGAATATCGGGGCGATCGAAGGAGGCATCGAAACGATTCCCTCAGGCATCTTCGTGATGCCGAAGGGAATGCCCGCCACTGTCACTGCGATTATTCCTATAAGTATGCCGCCGGTCACTTTGCGCGCTTCGAGCACTATCATGAGCAGGAGCCCGGCGATCGCAAGCATCGCAGGTACGTTGTCGCGAAGGGGTGTAAGGCCGACCAGCACGGCTTCGTTGTCTACTATTATCTTTGCGCTCTGAAGGCCGATAAAGGTAATAAAGAGCCCTATACCCGCGGACACGCCTATCTTCAGAGATTTCGGCATGGAGTTGACTACAGATTCACGCACTTTCGTAAGCGTCAGCACGATAAAAATAATGCCTTCCACAAAGACGGCGGCAAGCGCGACCTGCCACGGGAGCTTCATGCCAAGCACGACCGCAAAGGTAAAGAACGCGTTCAGCCCCATGCCCGGAGCAAGTGCAAACGGATAGTTCGCAAGAAACGCCATCAGTACTGTCCCAAACGCCGAGCCGATGCAGGTGGCAACAAGCAGAGAACCGAACGGCATTCCGGTAGCCGACAGTATGCCCGGATTGACGAATATGATATAGGCCATAGTCATAAACGTCGTGAGCCCCGCTAAAAGCTCGGTGCGGATGCAGGTGCCGTTCTCGGCAAGTTTGAACTGTTTCTCAAGCCAGGAACCCATAAAAACTCCTCCTTACGGAAAAATGTAAAAATATTATAAAAAGCTGCCTGCGCGTGAGGCAAAAACCGCATACCGGATTATTATATAACATTTTCGGCTTTTATCTTAAGACAGAAAAAACAAAAAAACGCCGCCTCTTTCCCACAGTATGCGGCTCTGCCTTTTTCCGCACAGTGACGTCTTTTCACCGGGGCAGGCCTGTATTGAAGAAATAAATATTTAGTGGTATTTTGTATCCTATTCTACCTTGTGCTGCATTCCGCAGCACTTTTTACGGGGGCGCAGATGGAACCTTTTGTCTTTCCCGGCAAAAAAAAAGCTGACGGACATGAACTCATGACCACGGCGCCTGTGGGATCGCTTATCGTTTCCCTTGCGCTGCCCGCGGTCGTAAGCATGCTCACCACCTCGGCATACAACACGGCAGACGCTTACTTTGTTTCGCAGATCGGGACCAGCGCAAGCGGCGCGGTCGGGATAGTATTTGCCGTCATGGCTGTGCTTCAGGCAATAGGCTTCACCCTCGGCATGGGAGCGGGAAGCGTCGTCTCCCGTGCGCTCGGGGCAAAAGATGCGGACACCGCGAACCGGTACGCATCGACAGCTTTTTTCTGTTCTCTGTCGCTTGGAGCCGCCGTATGCATTATCGGACATATCTTTTTGGACAGACTGATGACGCTCATGGGCGCTACGCCGACTATACTGCCGCTCGCCAGGGACTACGCCTACTGGATCTTCTACGGCGCTCCCGTCATATGCGGCGCGTTCACGATGAATATAATACTGCGCTCCGAGGGACATGCGGCATTTGCGATGAGAGGACTCGTATCAGGCGGATTTCTCAATGTTATCCTGGACCCGATTTTCATATTTAAGCTGGAATTAGGCATATCAGGGGCGGCTATGGCTACTATGATATCCCAGTGCGTCAGCTTTTTGATACTGCTTTCATTTTTCCTGAGACACAAAAGCGAGGTAAGAATGAACATCAAAAGGGTCTCCTTAAAGCCCCGCGTTCTTTTTGAAATATTTTCACTGGGCTTTCCCTCGTTTACGAGACAGGCTTTCGCCAGCATTTCCGCAGCAGCGCTCAATATAGCCGCCTCCGTGTACGGGGACGCCGCAGTGGCTGCGATGTCGATAGTCGGCAGAGTATTCTTCCTTATACAATCTGTGGTGATAGGCATAGGACACGGTTTCACACCTGTAGCCGGCTACAGCTACGGGGCCGGAAACTTTCGCCGTGTCCGAAAGGCTTTCTGGTTCACAATAAAAGGCGAGATGCTGCTTATGATGCTGCTCGCAGCGGCAAGTTATACGCTTGCCCCCGATATAATATCGCTTTTCCGCCGGAACGATACGGAAGTCATAGCAATAGGGACAATGGCTATGCGCTTTCAGTCGCTTTCGCTGATACTTGCGCCCCTCCTCGTAACTTCATCTATGATGCACCAGGGGCTGGGCTACGCGTGGCGCGCCACCCTGCTTTCATGCCTGAGGAACGGCATATGCTTTATACCTATGATAGCGCTGCTGCCGCATATATTCGGTCTGACAGGCGTGGAGGCGGCTCAGACCGCGGCGGACGCACTGAGCTTTCTTATTACGCTTCCGTTCACGTACTGTTTTCTGAAAATGCTGAAAGAAAAAGAAAAAGCAGGAGTCTGATATGAGAATGCGGGATCTTCTGAGGGGGATATTCACAACGGGCGCGCGTCCGCTGACAGAGGGGAACATTCCGCTTCTGCTGACGCGCTATGCGATTCCGTTCCTTATCGCCAACTTCATGCAGGCTCTGTACGGCGCCGTCGATATGATAATCGTGGGGCAGTTCACGAACGCGGCCGGACTTTCCGCGGTATCGATAGGCAGCCAGTTCATATTTATGATAAACAACATCGTGATAGGCTTCTCGATCGGAGGCTCTGTCATGATCGGACACGCGTACGGCGGGGGAAGAAAACAGGAAAGCAGCGAGATAATAAGCACTATGCTGTCGCTGTTTTTACTGATGAGCGCTGCGGTCGCTCTTATTCTTCCGTTTTTTGCCGATTCGATACTCACGCTTCTCGGAACGCCGGAAGACGCGTTTTCGGAAGCGAAAGGCTATATCATAATAAATGAGATCGGTATCGCAACGATGTTCTATTACAACGCGCTATCCGCCATATTCCGCGGTTTCGGCGATTCTTCGTCGCCTCTTATCTTTATAGCTGTCGCCTGTGCCGCGAATATATTCGGAGACCTTGCTCTTGTCGCGGGAGTCGGAATGGGGGCAAAGGGAGCGGCGCTTGCAACGGTAGCGGCTCAGGGTTTTTCCGTCACGCTTTCCCTCAGATACGCAAGACGCGGCAATTACGGCTTCGACTTCCGGCTGTCGAGCCTTCATATAAACCGCGCGGTGCTCAAGCGCATGCTTCGGATAGCGCTTCCGATGTCGCTGCAGTTTTCGATGACAAGCATATCCTTTATGTTCATAATGGCTACGGTGAGCAGAATGGGCGGCGTTGCGGCGTCTGCCGCGATAGGCATAACGAGCAAGATAAACGCCTTTACGATGCTGCCGCCGATGTCGTTCACCGGCGCGATATCCGGCACTGTCGCGCAGAATATGGGAGCGGGCAAGCCGCAGCGCGCGCGGACGGCTCTCTTCTCAGGCATTGCGATATCGCTTTGCTTCGGCATAGCGACGTTCATAGTGCTGTTTTTCTTCCCCCAAAACGTGATAAGGATATTCACCCCGGACGAAGAACTGATATCCGCCACAGCTCTTTATCTGCGTTCTTTCAGCATTGACTGTGTCCTTGTCTGCTTCGTTTTCTGCATGAACGGCTTCTTCAACGGATGCGGAAAGACGGCTTTCACGATGCTGAACAACACATTCTCCGCATTTGCGGTGCGCGTCCCGGCTACATGGATACTTAGCGGCATAAAGGGAGCCAGCCTCTTCTCGGTAGGTTTTGCAGCGCCTCTGGCGTCACTGCAGACTATACTGTTCAACCTTCTTTATCTGAAAAGCGGAAGATGGAAGAAAAAGATATAGTCGGGAAAGGCTTGCCCCTCCCGCCCGCGAAAAACACTTTTATTTGAGTCTTAAGACGCTCGTCTACAGATCCAGCTTCAGATCGCTGCCTTTGATAAGCCCTGCCCTGCGCATTATCTCAGCTATTACAAGAGTGACGACAGCCGGAAGGATAAAATGCATAAGCGCTATCTGAAAGAGCACTCCTGCGGAAGCGCCCATTGCCTCTATCGCGCCGAACTGCCCCACCAGCCCGCTGGTACCCATGCCCGCGCCCGACGGCACATTGGTCATTCGAAAAACCAAGGTGGAGACCGGCCCTAAAATAAGGCTGGCGAGCGTCGGCGGCACCCATATGACCGGATGCCTGACTATGTTCGGCATCTGAAGCATCGACGTTCCGAGCCCCTGGGAAAGCAGGCCGGAAAGTCCGTTCTCACGAAACGACATTACGGCAAAGCCTATCATCTGCGTGGAACATCCTACTGCGGCCGCTCCGGCGGCAAGTCCCGACAGGTTAAGAGCCACCGCAATAGCTGCGCTTGAGATAGGCAGAGTCAGTATCATCCCCATTATCGCGGACACCGCTGCGCCCATCGGGCCCGGCTGGAGCTCTGTCGCGCGCATGATCAGCTGACCTATCGCAGTCATCATCCCGGCAACGGGCGGACCCACAAGTTTTCCTGCCGCCATTCCGGCTATTATCGTCGACGCCGGAGTCGCTATTATATCTATCGGCGTTTCCTTCGACACTATCTTGCCGCACTCGGAACCTACTATCGCAGCTACGAAAGCCCCCACCGGGCCTCCCCATGAATTGCCGGCAAAACCGACCGCGGCGCACGAAAAGACGACCATCATCGGAGCCTTCAGAGCCTGCGCGATCGCCACCGCAATAGCAGGACCCACCATCTGTCCCGCAAGCGCTCCGAACTCCGCAAGAACAGATATCCCACACTTGGTGCCTATGGTCTTAAGTATCAGTCCGGTGATCAGAGACGCAAAAAGCCCTACGCCCATCGCGCCGAGAGCCTCTACGAAATAGCGCGAAAACGAAAATCTGACATTCTTGCGCTCAAGAAACGCCGCAAAGGAACCTTTCCGATCTCCCAAAACAAACACCTCCCGCTCCTGCGATTCGCATAATTTATTGCGTGCAATTTTAGTTACTTCAAATAAATGTGTCAAACTTGAGAAAAATTTATCAAATACATATTCTCTGACGCTCAATGATATTTAATAAAAGAGCGGCTGGAAACCGGCGCATCTTTTCATGATTGACATATCCTCCGCTGCCGCTCATACTAAAAGACAGCACAACGACTGAGATCAGCATACAGGAGATGTTTCTGATGGCGGATAAAATTTGCGGAGTATTCGCGCCTGTTCCCACCCCCTTCTGCAGTGACGGTTCCATAGACGAGAACGGCTGGAGAAAAAACCTGAAGATGTGGAGCGCGTCGCCCCTTGACGGTATAGTGATTGCGGGTTCCAACGGAGAACTGCCTTTCCTGAATCTGGAAGAAAGGGTCCGCCTCACTAAGATAGCAAAAGAAGAAGCGGAAGGCAGACTCTATATAATGTCGGGAGCGCATTTTGCCGCTACCGAAGACACGAAGCGGGCGGCCGCCGAACTGTCGGAGGCCGGCGCCGACGGGCTGCTGCTTCTTGCGCCGCATTATTATAAAGGAAAGGAAGAAATGCTGCTGCGTTATTTCACGGACGTGGCGGACGCGTCTCCTGCCCCCGTATTTTTATACAACATGCCGGCAAACACGGGCGTAGACTTAAGCGCAGAATTAATATGCGAGGCCGCAAAACATCCGAATATAAAAGGCATCAAAGACACCTCCGGCAACATGACAAAGTTAGGCTATACAGTACTTGGCACGCCTGACGACTTTTCGGTATTCGGAGGCACCGGCAACTGGTTCCTTGCCGCGCTCTCAATGGGCGCGTGCGGCGGCACGATGGCCGTTTCGATTCTCTTCCCGCGCTCATGCCGCATGCTGTACGAAGCATTCTTAGCGGGCAGGACAGATGAGGCCGTTGAACTGCAGAAAAGACTGCTTCCCGTAAGCGACGCCATAACAAGGCGATTCAGCATACCGGGACTCAAATACGCGATGGGTACAAGAGGAATGACAGGCGGCCCGTGCCGCAGACCGCTGCTGCCTCTTCCCGAAAAAGACGCGCAGACGATATCGTTCGTAATCGAAGCCTCCGGTCTTGACGAATACGAAAACTGGCGCAGCCGGTAAACAGCAGGACCGCCGGCACGTCGTATGAATACATGAGCGCCGCGGGCAGAATCGCATAAATCAAAGATATAAAAACGAATAGTTTTCAGCGCCGGTGACCTTTGCTCTTTTTCCTGCGCTGACGCGGCTATTCATATGACCCCGCCGCACGGCTGAAAACTGACACGCAGCGGGAAACCATGGGGCACGATCATTGCGGAACAGCAAAAGGACGGCTGAACAGAATGACGATATCCGAGAAAGAAATACTGAAGGAATTGAGAAAAAAAGTCTGGAAACAGAGAATGAGAATTTGGGAACAGAAATTGAAATCACTGATATCGAAACTTCTGGGCAAATAAAAGAAAAATCAGGAGAAGTAAAAATTACATCCCCAAAATATTTGATGCATTTAATGCAGATAGTTATACGGATGTTCCTAAATCAGCAGGTTTTTCCGGACGATTCCCAAAATCTTCCGGCGGGTTTTATCATTCAGCCGGTTTTGTTTAAGACACCATTCACGTGCAGGATGCGTGCAAAGCTGCAAGATGCGGCTTTTTGCTCCTCTGTTGACTTTTCTGCGGCGCCGCGTATAATGTAGCGGTCGTGCGAAAATTTCATCGCACTGCGCAGTAATTCTTTCTGCCGCGCGCGGCGTGTTCTGGAAGTATACCGCTTGACATGCAGCCTGCTTCGATTCGATATGCGCGATAAAAGGATTTTTGCGCATATTTCATGGGGCGGGCATTTTTTCTGCCCGATTTGCAAAAAGTATTTATACTCCGCGGCGGCTTTGTCCGATCCGCCTGCTCTTTTGCGCGCCTGCGCAAGGGGAGATATTTTTGCCCCCAAATCTGTCAGGAGGTATTACTATGACCGAAGTATATCAGGGAAGTTTTTCCGATTTCAATTTGAGACCTGCGCTGCTGAATGCTGTCGAGCGCAAGGGCTTCGAGCACCCTATGCCGGTGCAGACAGCCGTGCTTGAAGATGAGAGCCTGCTTGAAAACGATATAATCGTACAGGCAAAGACAGGCTCCGGCAAAACGCTTGCCTTTGCTCTGCCGCTGCTGAACATTGCCGACGAACACAAAAAGCTGCCGCAGATACTGGTCCTCTCCCCGACACGCGAGCTTGCACAGCAGACTGCGCGAGAGTTTGCGTGGCTCGGTTCGGACATGGGGATAAGAACGGCGACTCTTGTCGGCGGACTGGATATGGAGCGGCAGATCCGTTCGCTGCGTGAAGGAGCGGCGGTAACGGTGGGGACACCGGGGCGTGTTCTTGACCATATCAGACGCGGCACGCTCAAGACCGAGGAGATACACAGCGTGGTGCTGGATGAAGGCGACCATATGCTGGACATGGGTTTCCGCGAGGAGCTGGAAGCGATCCTTGAAGCGGTTGGAAAGGTGGATCGCACGTGGCTCTTCTCCGCTACTATGCCGGATGAAGTCGTATCTCTTGCAAACAGCTATCTCGACGCGCCGAGAAGGATATCCCTCGTTACGGACATCACGACCCACAGCGAGATATCGCAGCGCGCCTATATAATACCGTCGCGCAGGCGATTTGAGGGGCTTACAAACGTTCTGCTCTGGGAGGATCCGAGCAAGGCCCTTATATTCTGCGGCACCAGGGCGGAGACTCAGGAGATAGCGGACCGGCTGTGCGACAACGGCTTCCATGCGGCTGCGATACACGGCGACATGAGCCAGCGCGAACGCAACGGCGCGCTTTCGGCTCTGAGAGGCGGAAGAATCGCGATACTCGTAGCGACAGACGTAGCGGCAAGAGGACTCGATATAGACGCGGTAAGCCATGTAATACAGTACGGCATGCCGCAAAACCTGGAATCTTTCGTTCACAGGAGCGGACGGACCGGACGGGCTGGACATGAAGGAAGCAATCTGATCCTTCTCACGACACGCGAGGCGCACCAGTTCAGAGGAATGATAGCGCACTCGGGTTCAAAGCTGAAGCTCGAGTGGATACCGGCGCCGGACGCCGCTGAGATCGACGTGCAGTCCAGAGTGCGTTTTGAGAACAATATAATTGAACACGCCCTTGAATCGGACGAATTTGCCGAATGGGCGCAGGATCTGCTGTCGCGCGAAGAAGCGCCCGTCCTTGTATCGGGACTGCTTGCCAAAGCATACGGAGACCAGCCCTCAGGCTATTCGATACGAGAGGACGTACAGGCCGAAATGGACAGGGAAAAAGCACGCAGGAGCGAAGTTAGGGGCAAAAATGACCGCGCAGACCGCTTCAAACGCGCGGATATGACAGGCGGAGCATCCGTTCATTTCTCACAGGGACGCGATGACGGCTGGGAAGTGGGACCGCTTCTTGGCGTTCTCTGCCGCTGTCTCGGCATAGGACGCGAAGACGTAGGCAATATAAAGCTCAGAGATTCCGGCACTTCGGTGGAGCTCTCTCAGCGCGGCGCCGAAATGCTCGAAGCGCGCAGGGAGAGGCTCTCCCATTTCGGGCTTTCGGTAGTGTCGGCAAAACCGATAACAGGCGAAAGACGCGCCTGCGGAAGACCTTCGCGCGACGAAAAGCGTTTTTCCCGCGACAGGGAACAGGGCATAAGACGCGGCAAAGAGCGTGTCTCCGAGAAACAGACGCAGCGAAGCACAAGAAAGCGCTTCGGGAAAAAAGACTGAAGAGTCCATGCCGGGTTTTTACTTCAGCGGGAGACCCGGCATATGCTTTCTCAGCGGCGCCTGAAGCCTCCGGAAAAGGAGCATACCCGTTGTCATTTTCTTTCGAAGGCGTATATGAGATAGTAAAAAAGATTCCCCGCGGTAAGGTGATCTCATACGGGCAGGCAGCTTATATGCTTGATGCGCCGCACTGCGCACGCCAGGTCGGCTGGGCTATGCGGCGTGCGCCGGAGGGGCTGCCATGCCACCGCGTGATAAGAGCCGACGGTTCTTTTGCCGGCGGAGTCGATGCCGAACTTTTCCGCTCTCTGCTTGCTGCCGAGGGAGTGACCTTTCTTCCTGACGGACGTGTCGATATGAAAAAACACCGCTGGAACAAAAGATGATATGGCAGGATACTTTTTATGCCGCGGATATAATCCTGTGTTTTAATTTTATTTGGACTGTGTTACCACAATTATTATAAGTTTTTTGATAATATATTTTAAATCTATCGGATATTTAGATGTAATATGCGCTGTTTCCAAACAACATGCATGTTTGACATGTCAAAAGAATGATGCTATCATTCCGTCAATCTTGGAGAAGGAGGGCGTGTTATGTTAAGATCTTTAAACGGAAATAACATAATAATTATAATTATTAACGCGGCTCCTCCTCGCAGGATCGGCGATTAACGCCGTTTATCAAGCGAGTCAGGGGCCCTTTCGATTGAAAGGGTCCCTTTTTTATATCAAAAATTTCAAAACGGGTTTTTATGATCAGGAGGAAACGAAAATGCAGAAGACAGTCGAAGTAAGATGGCACGGACGCGGAGGACAGGGAGCAAAGAGCGCATCGGCAATACTTGCCGAGGTCCTTTTTGAAGAGGGGAAACATGTGCAGGCTTTCCCGGAATACGGCGCAGAGCGTCAGGGAGCGCCGGTCCGTGCTTACAACCGCGTATCCGATTCCCCTATCCGCCGCCGCTGCGGTGTGCTCAACCCCAATATCGTGGTAGTTGTGGATCCTACGATGGTCGAAAGCGCAAATCCGACTGAAGGTTCTGCAGAAGACGCCCTTTATATCATCAACAGCGGCGAAGACGCAAAGAAACTGCGCAGCCGCCTCGGCGTGACCTCCAAAGCCCGTATCCTTGTCGTTGACGCCACAAAGATAACGCTTGAAGAGCTCGGACAGAACCGTCCCAACGCTCCCCTCCTCGGAGCTCTTTCCAACGTTTTTTCCGACGTTCCGGTAGAGTCGTTCGTGGAACACTTCACCAGCAAAATGAAAAAGCTCCCGCCGAAGGCCCTCGAGGCAAACCGCAGAGCCATACTGAGAGGACGCACGGAGGCCACGTTCGCATGAGCAAACCGCAATGCTGGCAGGAAGTCCCGCTTGCAACAGTCGCTTTCGGGGCTTCCGCGCTAAAAGTACAGACCGGGCTGTGGAGATCCTCCCGCCCCGTGATAGACACTGAAAAATGCATCTCCTGCTACAAATGCTGGCTCCAATGCCCAGATGATTCAATAGCGACAGACGACGAAGGTAAAGTCGCCGGAATAAACCTTTTCTTCTGCAAAGGCTGCGGCATCTGCGCAAAAGTATGCCCGGCGGACGCTATAGCGATATACCCCGAAAGCGAATTTTCCGAAGAAGACAGAGAGGGCGGAAAAACGGGAGCAGACCCTGGGGAGGTCGGCGCACATGTCGGATAAGAAAAAGATAATGACGTCAGGCAACCTCGCCTTTGCCGAAGCAATGCGCCAGATCGATCCCGACGTGGTCGCGGCATATCCTATCACGCCTTCGACAGAGATTCCCATGAAATTTGCCGAATTCGCAGCCAACGGCAAGGTCACTTCCGAATATATCGCAGTGGAAAGCGAGCATTCGGCTATATCCGCCTGCGTCGGAGCATCTGTCGCGGGCGCCCGCGTAATGACAGCTTCCTCGGCAAACGGCGTTGCCCTGATGCATGAGATCTTTCCGATAGCGGCCTCTTTCCGCGCCCCGATAGTCTTCGGCCTCGTCAACCGCTCCCTCGGAGCGCCCGTCAATATTCACTGCGACCACTCGGACAGCATGCCTGAGCGCGATTCGGGCTGGATACAGATATACTGCGAAGACGCGCAGGAGGTTTATGATACCGTGCTGCTGTCTGTGCGCCTCGCGGAAGACAGCCGCGTGCTCACTCCTGTTTTTGTATGTCAGGACGGCTTTATCACGAGCCACTGCTATGAACCGCTTGAGCTCCTCTCCGACGAAACCGTGAAAAAATTTGTCGGGGAACGCAAAGCTCTTTATCCGCTCCTTGACACGGACAACCCCGTTTCCTACGGTTCTTTTACTATGTCCGAATATTACTTTGAGATAAAGCGCAGCCAGATGGAAGGAATGAACAACGTGCTGCCCGTATATGCGGAGCTGGCGGCAGAACTGGAGAAAGAGACCGGAAGATACTATCCTCCGATAGAAAGTTACCGTGCGGACGACGCCGACTACATTATACTCATAATGTCCTCCGCTTCCGGCGTGGTCAAAGACGTTGTCGACGAACTGCGCGAAGACGGCATAAAAGCCGGCGCTCTGCGCGTCAGATTTTTCCGTCCCTTCCCGCGCAAAGAACTTGCGGCCCTGGCAAAGGGGAAACGCGGCGCGGCAGTTCTTGACAGAAGCGCAAGCATAGGCGGCACTTCGCCTCTTGCCGCTGAGGTCAGATCTGCGCTCTATTCTCTCGAGGAACATGTGCCGGTCCAGGAGTATATATTCGGTCTCGGAGGCCGCGATTTCTACGCAGAAGACGCACATTCCGTCTTTGATGACCTGATAAAGGGCCGCTATACGGAAACGCCGCGCTTTATCGGCCTTCTTGAAAAGGATGATAAAAATGAGCGCGCTTAACATAAAAGAGATGATCGGCAAAAAAAGGACGCTGACGCAGGGACACCGCATGTGTCCGGGATGCGGCGCGCCGACTGCCATTCGGCAGGCATTTATGGGTATCGACTATCCGGTCGTCGTGGTAAGCGCCACCGGATGCATGGAAGTCTCCACGACAGTCTATCCGTACAGCGCATGGAACGTGCCGTTCATGCACATAGCTTTTGAAAACGCTGCAGCCGGCATCTCGGGAGTTGAAGCGGCGTACCGTGTTCTGCGCAAAAAGGGGAAAATAGACAAAGAGATAAAATTCGTAGCGTTCGGCGGAGACGGCGGCACATACGACATAGGGCTGCAGTCCCTATCGGGAGCGCTGGAACGCGGGCATGATTTCACATATATATGCTACAACAACCAGGGCTATATGAATACCGGCGCGCAGCGTTCGAGCGCGACGCCGCTCGGTGCAAACGCAACGACGTCGCCGGCCGGCAGCAGGTCATCCGGCAAACTGCAGAGAGCAAAGGACCTTACAGAGATAGCAGCCGCGCACAATATCCCTTATGTCGCGCAGACTTCTCTGCATAATCCCTTTGACGTTATGAAGAAAGTCAAAAGAGCAGTAGAAACGCCGGGGCCGGCATTCGTCAATATACTTACGCCCTGTCCGCTCTTCTGGAAGATAGACACGTCCGAACAGGCAAATATATGCAAACTCGCGGTAAACAGCAAATTCTGGCCGGTATATGAAGTGATCGACGGTAAATACTACCTCTCTTACGA
This sequence comes from Synergistes sp., assembly GCA_017537925.1. Taxonomy (GTDB): domain Bacteria; phylum Synergistota; class Synergistia; order Synergistales; family Synergistaceae; genus Synergistes. Next base: position 14,556 of record JAFYJW010000065.1, read on the forward strand.
GCCGAAACCACCGGCCGCGATAGAAGAGTTCCTTCGCGCGCAGGGGCGTTATTCTCACCTTTTCAAAAAAGGAGCCGAACGGTTCGATCTTGTGGCAGACGCCCAGCGCGACGCAGACGAAAACTGGGAAAAACTGCTTGCAAAATGCATGAGGTAAAAAAAAACCTTTTTCGCTTAATGACAGGGACGGGAAACCGGCAATGTTTCTCCGTCCTTTTTCTTTTTTCGGGCAAAGAAACTGCGCAGCTACTTTTTACGCTATACTCATTGCAGGAAGCATCGCCTCAAAACAAAGGAGTGGGCAGAATGTCACTGACAGAAAGATTTGCTGACGAAGCGGTCGAATTCACGCGGCAGCTCGTGCGAATAGAGAGCTATTCCGACAACGAAGGCGCGGTCGCGGAAGCGGTCATCGCTAAAATGCGCGAGCTCGGCTATGACGAAGCCTTCACCGACGGGACCGGCAACGCGGCGGGCTTCATAGGAAAAGCCGGGAAAGTGATACATTTCGATTCGCATATGGACACGGTAGAAGCGCAGGACGCCGAAGAGTGGCTGCTGCCGCCATTCTCCGCCGAAATAAAGGACGGCTGCATCTACGGACGCGGCTCCGTCGACATGAAATCAGGGCTTGCGGCCTCGATATACGGCGCAGCGCTTGCAAAGGAGCTGGGTTACGCAAAAGGGAAAAGGCTGTGCGTCAGCGGTTCGGTCTGCGAAGAATACTGCGACGGCGAAAACATAAAGATGATGTATAAAGAACTTTCGCTGCGCCCCGACTTCGTCGTGATCTGCGAACCATCAGACAACGTCATAACGCTCGGACACAAGGGAAAAGCTCAGATGAGGATAAAAACGCACGGCGTCTCTGCGCATGGCTCGGCGCCCGAAAAGGGAATAAACGCAGTATATGAAATGGCCGAAATAATCCAGCGCGTCGAAGCGCTGAACAAGCGCCTCTCCTCCGAAGGCTCGCCGCACGGTACGATAGTACTTTCCGGTATCAGCTGCGTATCTGCGTCGCTGAACGCCGTGCCGGGCGAGGCGGAAATATATCTTGACCGCCGTCTTGTGCTCGGAGAAACGGAAGAGAAAGTACGCGCCGAGATGGAAGAGCTGATTCGCGGCAAACGCGCGACATGGGAACCCGGCACGCTCCGACGCACGAGCTGGAAGGGAGCTCCGCTTGTCTATGAGCCGATGCATATGGCATGGAAGCTGAGCGAGACTTCTCCTCTTTATGCTGCGGCAAACGCCGCATACGAAGCAGCTTTCGGCAAAGCGCCGGAAAGGTATGACTTCTGGGATTTCGGCACAAACGCCGTTACACCGGTCTCAATGGGGATAGAAACGATAGGCTTCGGTCCCGGCGAATACAAGCTTGCGCACATGAGAGACGAACACTGCGCAATAGAGAAGATAAAAGACGCCGTAAGATTCTACGCCGAGCTGACAGGAAAGCTGTAAAGCATATATCGGGCGGGGCCGAAGGCAGTTATACGGCCCCCCTGCTCTGTTTTCCGGCAGCGATTTTTCTAAGCTCCTCCATTACGCATTCGACGAGCCTTCCTATAGACAGGTCAGGCACCCCCGCAATTATGTTCCCGCAGCAGTTGACAGGCACCAGTATCCTTTTGGCCCTGCTCTGGGCCACGGCGGCTGCCATCTTCTGAGTTATCTCGCCCAGCAGCGAATCCGCTATTACGATCGCCACAGGACCGATTATCACGTCGGCGTCACGGCAGCATACTACGACAGAGTTTTCTCCGGTGGCTGCTCTGTCGGCGCCGGCCTTGAGCATCGCGGCGGCAGCTATGCTGTTCGTACCGACCGCAGTCAGCTCCGCGCCGGGGAAATTCAGGCGCGCTGCAGAAACGATCTGTTTTCCTATTCCCCCGCCCTGGCCGTCGATAACAACGATTTTCATCCTATCCCCTCCGTTATGCTGTAAGTATAGCTTAAAAACACCAACGCAGAGAGACAAAATAACAAAACATCCGCAGATGTATAGCGGCGATGCTGAACATGGAAATTGGACTGTTCTTTCCAAAAACGGAGGAATAAAAGAAAATCCTGCGCGCAAAGCCTGAACACATCTGCGAATAGGGTAGAGAGGGATTTCGGTCCCTCCCTCCCATTGCACCG
>JAFYJW010000066.1 GCA_017537925.1 Synergistes sp.
CGCTCCGGCGGCAGCACCTGCTCCGGCAGGCGCAGGCGCGATCACCGCTCCGATGCCCGGCAAAGTCCTCAAGGTCCTTGTAGCCCAGGGCGCAGCGGTCACAGCCGGACAGCTGGTAATCATCCTTGAAGCCATGAAGATGGAGAACGAGATCTTCTCAGCGGCGGCAGGCACAGTCACACAGCTCTGCTGCAAAGAGGGAGACACGGTCAGCACAGGCGACACGCTCCTCGTGGTTGCTTAGCCTGATATAACCAGTCTTTCCCCGGGAGGAAAACTGAATGGAACTTTACCTTACCGCGCTTAAAGGCGTGGTGGAGCAGTCAGGGTTCATAGCGCTTAACGTGCCGACGCTCGTTATGCTGCTTGTGGCCTTCATACTGCTCTATCTCGCTATCGCGAAAGGCTTCGAGCCCCTTCTGCTCATGCCTATCGCGTTCGGATGCCTTCTCGTCAACCTGCCGCTTTCCGGCATAGTCGACCCGGGCGGCTTCCTTTACTTTGTAAAATTCGGCATCGACCATGAGCTTTACCCGGTCATAATATTCATGGGTATAGGCGCGCTTACCGATTTCGGTCCTCTGCTTGCCAACCCTATAACGTTCCTTCTCGGAGCGGCTGCACAGCTGGGAGTTTTCTTTGCTGTCATAGGAGCAATGCTGATGGGCTTTACGATCCAGGAAGCGGCCGGCATAGGCATCATAGGCGGAGCTGACGGTCCTACCGCCATCTACCTCTGCGCCAAGCTGGCAAAGGGAATCCTTCCTGCGGTCGCGGTCGCGGCCTACAGCTACATGTCGCTCGTGCCGCTTATCCAGCCGCCTGTCATCAAGCTTCTCACAACAAAGAAAGACCGTTCGATAAAGATGGAGCAGCTTCGCCCCGTCACTCGTACGGAGAAGATACTCTTCCCGATCGTTTCCACGATCGCATGCGGACTCGTTCTTCCGGCGTCGGTTCCCCTTGTCGGGATGCTGATGTTCGGCAACCTGATGCGCGAGTGCGGCTGCACCGAGCGTCTTTCGCTCGCCGCGCAGAATGAAGTGCTGAACGCGACCACGATATTCCTCGGAATATCCGTCGGCGCTACGATGAGCGCAGAGTCCTTCCTTACAGTGGCAACGATAAAGATCATCTGCCTCGGCCTCGTAGCCTTCATATTCAGCACGGCCGGCGGCACAATCTTCGGACAGATCATGAAAGTTCTCTCCGGAGGGAAGATCAACCCCATCATCGGCGCGGCCGGCGTTTCCGCCGTTCCTATGGCAGCCCGCGTCTGCCAGAAGGTCATTTCAAAGGAATTCCCCGGCAGCTACATTCTTATGCACGCGATGGGACCGAACGTGGCCGGAGTCATCGGCACGGCTGTCGCGGCCGGAGCTATGCTTACACTGCTTTCAAAATAAGCGCATCGGCTGCAAAACAGCATATTTTAAGCCGGGGGGGGAGAGACCCCCGGCTTTTTTTATTCAGTTGTATTCGCGGCCGGACCTCCTCATCTGCCAATTAACCCCAGTGGACAAAAAGAATGATTGGCTTATTTTATAAACAATATAACAGATAAAAAAGCAAAAGCACGGCATATAAAAAGCGAAGCCCTCATAGTAAGAGCTCCGCTTTGGAATCAACATATCTGAAACAACGCAGATCTTACGAAAACTTTACTTTCTGCTGAACTTGATCTTTATATCCTCGGGCTTTCCGAAGTAGACCCACGACGTTACAAGGACGTCGACGCCGGTCGCGGCATATTCCGCCGCGTTTGAGCCGTTGATTCCCCCGGCGGCTAAGATCACCGCACGCGGGAATTTGGCGCGGGCCTCTTCCACAAAAGCGGCAAGCTCCGCCGGTGAAAAGCGCTCGCACTGGACCGCGTCTGCTCCGGCACGCAGGAAGGAGAGCGCTTCGTAGGCGTCCTCTGCCTCCGCCGCTATCTTTTTTTCGGGGAAGGCAGAGGCCATTTTGGGAATCAGCGAGAAAAAGTCATCTGTGAAGACGCGATGCTGATCGAATACAAGTATCGAATCCGAAAGCCCGAGGCGGTGATGCGAAGCGCCTCCCGCGATAGCCGCCTTCAGTGAAAGCGCTTTTGTGCCGGGGAAGTGCTTGCGCGTGACAGCGATTCGAATCCTGGGGTTTGCGGCGCGTGCCGAAGCAAGCATCTTTGCGGTGCGCGTCGCTATGCCGGACGAATATTCCATCAGGTTCTGCGCAAGCTTATAGCACGCGTGCAGCTGCCCCGCGGTGCCGCCTGCGGAAAGGAATACTTCCCCCGCGCGAAGAGACGAGCCGGATGATCTTTTTATTTCCGCTTTTGCCCCGCACTTCTCAAATATACGGGCGGCTTCCTCGACCCCTGCAACGACGCAGTCGTTTTTCGGGAAGCATGTTACGGCGCCGGGGGCCTCTTCTATCCCCATCGACATGACTGTGAGATCCATATGCTGCAGATCTTCCTGTATAAGCTCTTCCAGGTATTTGTCGGAGATATAAAACATGCTCGTTCATTCCTCCCTTTGGGCTTTCATACACATGACCGGCGCACGGCGGCGCTTTCGTTTCAGATATCGGGAATCACATTCCGCTGCAATTATAACAAAGAAAAAAGATTTCTCAAAAAACGGCGCCTCCGTGCGGAGAGCTGACAGAGATGCTGCTGCGGCAGTCACGGGGCCGGCCCGGTTTATCTTGCCCGGGCCGCTATCCCTGTCTTGAGCTTCAGTATACGCATAACGCTCTCGTCAAGCCTGGCACGCGATATGCTTCCGTCATAAACGGCCCGCAGCACTCCGTTGAACGCGCCGGCATAATTCCACGGCATCAGAAGGATATCGCACCCGGCCTTAAACGCAAGCACGGCTGCTTCGGCTGAAGTATGCTCCTCCCTTACCGCGCCCATCGAAAGGGCGTCCGTAATAACGACCCCTCCGTACCCCAACTCGTTTCTTAATCTGCCTGTTATCAGCTCTTCGGAAAGCGACGCCGGCAGACCGTCTTTCGTGACTTTACTGAGCGTTATATGCGCTGCCATTACGGAATCCGCCTTGTCAAGATTCCCGATGAACGGGACCAGCTCGGCATGAAGCAGCTCGTCCCACGTCTTGTCTGTAGTGACGCGCCCGGTATGTGTATCGCTTGCAGTATCGCCGTGCCCGGGAAAATGCTTCATGCTTCCGGCTACACCCTGTTCATGCAGGCCGTCCAGATAAGCGCCCGCCATCGCGGATACCAGGGAGGGATCGCTGCCGAATGCTCTGTTTCCTATGACGATGTTCTCCGGGTTTGTATTTACATCGCAAACCGGCGCAAGATCCATATTAAAGCCGTATTCCCTGATATATGCGCCTATCGCGGAGGCCGCCTCTTTCACTCTGCCTGTGCTGCCGCCTGCGCCCAGCGCCTGCATGCTTTCAAAGCGCGGGACGTCAAAGCCCCCGCTGTTTGCGATGCGCGCGACTCTGCCGCCCTCTTCGTCCACTGCCATAAGAGGCGTGATAAAGCACGCTGCCGCAAGCTCTTTTGTAAAGCACTTAAGCTGTCCGGGATAAGCGATATTCTTCCCGAAGAGCACAAAGCCTCCGGCAGGATACCGCTTTAGTGTTTCCTTCATGCCTTCCGTCAGTTCTTTGACGCCCTGCGCCTTCGGGTCCTGAATCTCATCAAAGGTGAGCTTCATATCCAGCTGGTCGGGGCGTATTACGAAAAGCTGCCCGACCTTCTGCCTGAGCGTCATCGAGGCAAGCAGTTCTTCGGCGGCGGGAACGTCGGAAGCCGAAGCAGGCGTTATGAATCCATCAAATATAATGAGAGCAGCAAAAATAAAGACAAAAAAGATAAATTTATTGCCGTGTTTCGCAGTCATAAAACAGGCTCCTTAGCGAAAATAGGTTCAGTTCATTTCCCGGCAGGCAGACATTATAAGCGCAGGGCCTTCCCGAAAGGAAACAGCCGGCTCAGCGCTTACTTACGGCGATGTTTTCCGGCAGGTATTTAAGAGGATCCAGAGGCGTCCCCTTTGCGTTGCGCACTTCAAAATGCAGGTGGTTGGCGGTAGCGCGTCCGGTCATGCCTACGGTCGCGATCATTTCGCCCTGCTTCACGCGCTGGCCGACTTTGACGTTGTTGGTCGTATTGTGGGAATAAAGGGTCCAGAGCTTTCCCCCGTGGTTTATCAGAATGACCTTGCCGTAGCCGCGGAAGCCCGGCCCCCCGTCGGAAACGATCTCGACGACGCCGTCGAGCACCGCGTATATCGGCGTTCCTTTCGGCGACAGCAGATCAAGCCCGGTATGGGCGCCTCTTTTGAAACCGCGGCTCAATCTGCAGCTTGAAAGCGGCCACTTCATGTCCTTTATCAGATCGGGGGCGCCGCCTGTAAGCATCTCTTCCCTGTCCCAGTCTATTCCGCCCGGAGAAGCCAGCTTTCTAATTGCCGTCTCGAGCGGTTCCTCCTGAAGCTCCTGATAATCGACCGCGGCTTCAAGCGGCAGCGATGACAGAAGCAATATCAGAAAAGAGGCGAGCGCCGGAGCGAAGAAGGATCTCATACGCTCAGCAGCAGTTCGAGCATCTCGTCCATGACCGTCTGATCATGACGTCCGAAGCGCATCTTCATAGAGTGGTCCGCGCCTTCAATCGGGAAATATTTTTTGTTTTCTTCCGGCAGGTTTATTGAAGAAAGCATCTCCAGGCAGGCCTCTTCGGAGAATATCTCGTCGCGCGTACCGCGGAAGAGGATAACGTCGCGCGCCTTTATCCTCTCCAGCATATCCGCCGGTAAATTAGCACGCAGCGTGGAAAGTATCGGAAGAGGTATCATGTCGCGTTCCGCGTCCGGCACTGCGACAAGCCCCGTCCCGCTCAATATTATCCTGTCCACGGCGTGAGAGGCCGCAATATCGAGCGCCGTTATTCCTCCGAGGGAAAAGCCCCACAGCCACAAAGAGCCCGGCTTCTGCGACTCGACCACAGATAAAGCCGCCTCGCAGTCGGCCAGTTCGTCGGGAAAGGTCTTGCCGCCGAACGTGTCCATGATCCATGCGCGCAGATCTCCTGCGCAGTTTTCCCTGCTTACGGCACGGCGGCTCGTCTCGCAGAGCCACGGAGTTATGCCGTGCTCCGCAAGGATATGCGCCAGATAACTGAATTTGTTTCGCGGTGAAAGGTTTGCGGAGCTGTGCACTCCGTGCAGCATAAGAGCATGCACTCCGTTCGGCTGAGCGGGGTACAGCCTGCTCAGTCTGACCTCACGGTTCCCGAACGCACCGGGGAGTATACTGACCTCGGGACGAAATTCCTTCGACATTCAAAAAACCCGATAACAACAGGGTTTGCCGCGCCCTTTCACAAAACGCGGCAAACCCTGCAAGCTTTGCGCTGCTGTTAAGTTACTTTCCCTGATGCGCCGCGAGCGTTACCGCGGAAGCTATCGAAAGGAGTTTCGTCTCGGCGGAGTCGGCGCGGCTCGTGAGAACGATCGGGGCCTTTGTGCCGAGCACGATGGCGGCAGTCTTGTTCCTTGAGAAGTAGACTATCGACTTTACAAGGATATTGCCGGATTCGATCTCGGGAACGATGAGGACGTCGGCGTGTCCGGCGACTTCCGACTTGATGCCCTTATGCTTGGCCGATTCTTCCGATACGGCGTTGTCGATGGCAAGCGGTCCGTCGATCGTGCAGCCCTTGATCTGGCCGCGGCGGCTCATCTGAGCGAGGGCGGCGGCGTCTACCGTCGGCGGCATGTCGGGATTTACGACTTCGACGGCGCCGAGCACGGCGACCTTCGGGTTCTCAACGCCGAAAGCATGGGTAAGGGCTACTACGTTCTTTACGATCGAGACCTTCGCCTTGAGATCCGGATAGAGGTTGAAGACGCCGTCTGATACGAAGAAGAGGTGGTCGTAGCCTTCGACCTGATGGATATAGGCATGGGAGAGAAGAGCCTTGCCGTTGCGCAGGCCGACTTCTTTGTTGAGCACGCCGCGGAGGAAATCCGCAGTCTCAAGCATACCCTTCATAAGGACGTCTGCCTGGCCCGTCGAAACGATTTCGACAGCCTTGAGAGCCGCCTTCGCGGGACCGCCCTTTTCGTCGACTATCTCATAATTGGCCGCGTCGAGCCCCATCTTGTCGAGGACAGCTTTGATCTTGTCTTCGTTGCCGACGAGGATGGCGTTTACGATGCCGCCGGCGCGGGCGTCTTCAACGGCCTTCATGACGACTTCGTCTTCGGCGCAGGCGACGCTTATCTTCTTGGGGCCTACTTCCTTGGCGTATACGAGAAGCTGATCAAGATTGCGAATCTGTTCCATTCTCAGATAACCTCCTATGATTACGGCGACGTGCGCCGGTGCTTACTGCAGTTTTTTTATTATACACTGAAAAATTCCGTTTGCAGAGATTACGGATATTATTCGTCTTCTATTTGACGCCGAGCGATATTATTTTTGTGAATGCGTTTTCGGGACTCAGGTCTATATATTCGACATTCTCTTCAGGTATGAAAAATACCAGGCCTGTCGTCGGGTTGGGCGACGTCGGGACAAATACCGAGAGCTGCACGCTGCCGCCGGGAATCTCTTCGCGGCTGGTCACGAACCCGATGATATATCCTCCGGCCGCCGGTATCTTTGCCGTCCCCAGATAGTTTCTTCCCCCGCCCGACGTGAAGGTCTGGATTATATCGCGCAGGACATTATACCAGCCTCCGATGACGGGGATCTTCAGTATCACGAACTGTTCGAAGAGGCTTAAGAGCGAGCGCTCGCGCCTGCGCAGCTTCCTGCCTATGTAGATCGTGGCAAGAACGAGAAAAACGCCTATGGCGGCCGTGCTTCCGCGCGACTGGGTTATGCCGAATATGACGCTTCCCACAGATTCAAAAAATAGCAGAAGATAAAAGAAGAGGGCGATGAAGAGCGCAAGCGGCATAAGCGCCACGCAGCCCATAAAAAAGTCGCGCGCCGTTTCGTTCAGGAACTTTTTGCCGCCGCTTTTTTTCCCGCCTTCCTTTTTTTCTTCATCCATTGCTCTGCTTCCTCCTCACTTGTCAAGCACGCCCGCTCTGCGCTATCCTATTATACAGAAAACAGGGGGGCTTCCGTATGAAATCCGAGAGGAATCTTGTTTATTATATAGTACGCTTTGTAGTCGCCATATACTTCCACCTCTACCACAGGATGTCCGTTTACGGCAAGGAAAAGATACCAGACTCACGCTCCGTGATAGTCGCGCCCAATCACGCAAGCTACCTTGATCCCCCGCTCGTGGGCTACGCTTTTTACCCGAGATACCTGAAATTCATAGCATGGGATCATTTGTTCGCCTTTAAACCTTTCGGCGCTTTTCTGCGCACGATGGGGACGCTTCCCGTGTCACAGGAAAACAAAAGCAGCTCGGCCGCACTGCTGCGCGTCGCGATAGGCTTCATAAACGAGGGCTTCGACCTCTTCATCTGCCCCGAGGGACACAGGACCGAAGACGGACGCCTGCAGCCGCTCGAGGGCGGAGTCGCGATAATGTCGCTCAAGACCGGCGCGCCGATCGTCCCGGTCTACTGCGCAGGCACTTACAGGGCTCTTGCCCCGCATATGAGATTCCCGCGCCCGCGCAAGCTTACCGTGACCTTCGGAGATCCGATAGACCCTGCGGCCATGGCTCCCGACCTGCCGGACAAGGACAAACGGCGCATCATCCTTGAGAAGATAGAGGCCTTCTACAAAGAAGAGGACGCAAAGGACAAGGCGAAATACCCGCTCACACCGCAGGAATAAATGCGCGCAAAGACAGCATGAGCGCCGCGGATATCCTGTCCGCGGCGCTCCTTTTGTTTTACGCCGATGTACGGCTTTTACTTTATCTGTTCTTTTATGCGCTCGCCAAACTCCGCCGTGCGGATGGCCGCCTCTTCTATGCAGCCCTTGACCGCGTAGCGGAACCTCTCCTTGTCAAGGAAATAGACCATGCGTGCGGTAATGCCTCCGGGCGTTGCCGCCTGGCTCATAAGCTGCGAGATGCCGTCGGGATTTTCCTCCCATGTCTTCAGCACGCCTTTGAATGTCTGCATCACTATCTGCTGCGCCGTCTTCACGTCAAAGCCCAAAAGCACCGAAGCCTCGACCGCGGCCTCGAATATCGACAGAGGATAGCCCGGCGAAGTTATCGACGTGGCGGCGTTTATCTGATCTTCGCGAATCTCGAAGCATTTCCCCATCGCGGAGTAGATAGACTTTATGTTCTCCTTGTCTTCCCGGGAGCAGTTTTTGTTGAAAGCGATAACGATCGCTCCTTCCCCTATCTTGCTGGGCGGGTTGGGCAGCACTCTTACCGCGGAAAGACCCGGGAATTTCTTTTCGTAAAGCAGCATCGGGATACCTGCCGATATCGTTATCAGCGTGCGGCCGCTCATATCGCAGGATGAGATCTCTTCGGCCACATCTACCGTGCACTCGGGCTTCAGGCAGACGAATATATAGTCGGCAGACTTTATCACATCGGGATTGCTTTTTACGGGGTTCACTCCGTAGCGGGCCTTAAGCTCTTCAAGCCGGCTCTCCCTGATATCGTAAATAAAAATATTTTCCGCCGCGATGACACCGCTTCGCAGCATGCTGTGCATCTGTATCTCGCATATCTCCCCTGCGCCTATGAAGCCCACTTTCTTCGAAAGCTTTGACATAACTGTTCCTCCGTTAGCTTTTGTTTGCTTTTTCCGCGCCGGCATATGGTACCGGCACGGACATAAGCGTCTGCGGCATATCGGCATGCGCTGCATATCCCCTTTGGGAAGCGCGGCAGGCCTTACGAGGCTGACGCTCACAGGAATTATTCTAATTTATTGCGGCACATACGGCAACGGAGTATAATATCCGGCATAATATATGATATCCGCTTTTGGGGATGCGTTCTGCAAATGGGGAGAATCTGAAAGACAGCGAATCTAAGGCTTTCTCCCGACGGGGAAAGCTTTTTTTATTGCCGGAACGAGAGGAGGAAAAGCGCGGCATGTGCGAAACGGATAAAGAAAAGGGCAGAATCGGCGTAGCTGCGATCATAATCGAAGATATGGAGAGCGTGCGCGAGATAAACGAAGCGCTGCACTCTTTCAGCGATCTCATCGTGGGAAGGCTGGGAATCCCGTACCGCGAGCGCGGCGTCTCGGTGATATCGGTGATACTTGACGGAGACCCGGACAAAATAAGCGCGCTGACAGGGAAGCTGGGCAAGATAAAGTCAGTGACGGTAAAGGCAGTAATGTCAAAGAAATGATTCGAATAAACAACAGATAAGGAGATAACGAAAAATGAAAAAGATACTCTTTGCGCTTGCGGCGCTTATGCTCTTCGCCGCGTCATCCGAAGCAGCCGGTCTTCCCGCGAAGATGGGCATAACATATGTAAAGGCGCCTCTCAACGTGCCGTCGATAGTCGCCAAATACAACAAGACATTCGAAAAAGCCTTCCCGGGCGTTGCGCTTTCCTTCCCCGAGCTCACCGAAGGGCCGAAGCAGACCGCGGCGCTTGCCGCCGGAGAGATCGGCATAGCAAGCTGCCTGGGAGCTACGTCTGCGCTGCTTGCGGCTTCCGAAGGGCTCGACGTAAAGATAATCGGCATCTACTCGCGCGCTCCGAAAGCCTTTATGATAGCTGTCAAGGACCCGGCTATAAAGACAGCCGCCGACCTGCGCGGCAAAAAGGTAGCGGGTCCGAAGGGGACGATACTGCACCAGCTCCTTGCCGCCGCGCTTAAGAAAGAGGGGCTGTCGATGAACGACGTCCAGTTCATACAGATGAACCTTCCCTCAGGCGCAAACGCGCTTGCAAACGGCAGCGTTGACGCGGCGCTCCTTGCGGGGCCGGCAGCCTACAACGCGCTGAACTCAGGCGCCAGGATGCTTGTGAACGGCGAAGGGCTTGTTGACGCAACGATAGTCATCGCCGCCACCGACAAATTTATGAATCAGTATCCGAAGGCCGCGGAAACGTTCATGAACGCTCATAAACAGAGCATAGAATGGATGAAGAAGAACGAAAAGGCGGCAAAAGAGATGACGCAGAAGGAGACCGGGCTGCCCGCGGCCGGGGTGGAAGCGATGTACTCATGGTACGATTTCGACCCGACCATCCGCAAGACCGATATCGAAGAGCTGGTGCGCACTCAGGACTTCCTGCTTGAGAACGGCCTTCAGCGCAGCAGGATAGACGACGTAAGAAAGCTGGTGAAGCAGTAATGGCGCTCACCGACACTCCGCGCTCAAACCGCCTGCATATAGCCTTTTACGGCAGGCGCAACGCGGGCAAATCGAGCCTTATAAACCTCGTCACGGGGCAGAGCACCGCGCTCGTTTCGGAATATGCGGGCACGACCACCGACCCGGTCATCAAGAGCATGGAGCTGCTTCCGCTCGGTCCTATCGCCGTTATAGACACGGCCGGCCTTGACGACACGGGAGAGCTGGGAGCTCTCCGTATCGAACGCTCCAAAGAAATGATGGACCGCACAGACCTCGCTCTTTTGGTCGTAAGCGCGGAACAGGATGAATTCTCACTGGAGCGCGGCTGGCTCGAAGAACTGAAGCAGCGCCGCATCACAGCAGCCGGCGTGCTGAATAAAACAGACATGCTCTCTGCGGAAGCGGCGGAAGAAAAGCGCGCACTGCTTGAAAAGGAACTGGGGATACCCTTTGCCGCAGTCTCTGCGGTGAGCAAAGAGCACCGCCCGGCGCTGCTTTCCCTGATAGTGAAAAACGCGCCTACCGACTTTGAAGCGCCGACGCTTGCCGGAGATCTTTTCAGGCCCGGAAGCACCGTAGTTCTTGTCGCGCCGCAGGATATACAGGCCCCGAAGGGACGCCTGATTCTGCCGCAGGTACAGGTGATACGCGATATCCTTGACAACGGGGGAATGGCTCTGACCTGCACCGCGGACAACTTCCCGAAGATGCTCGATGCGCTCAGGGAGCCCCCGGCGCTCGTTATCACAGACTCTCAGGTCTTCGCTAAGGTAAACGCGATCCTGCCGCGCTCCGTGCCGCTTACTTCATTTTCGATAATAATGGCGCGCGCGAAGGGAGACCTCTCGGTATTCATAGAGGGCGCAAAAGCTATAGGAAAACTCGGCCCCTCCGACAGGGTGCTGATCGCGGAAGCCTGTACTCACGCGCCGCTTTCCGAGGACATCGGGCGCGAAAAGCTGCCGCGCTGGCTCAGGGAACGCGCAGGAGCGGGCCTTTCGGCGGAAGTGAGCGCGGGGCTCGATTTCCCGAAGAACCTGAAGGACTATGCGCTGATACTGCACTGCGGCGGCTGCATGTTCAACAGAAAGCAGCTGATGAGCAGGATAATAGAGGCGCAGTCGGCAGGCGTGCCGATAACAAACTACGGCATCGCGATCGCGTACATCAACGGCATCCTTGAGCGCGTGACGGAAATGTTCCCGAAAACGCAGGGAGCGCATTAAATCTCTGATATTGACACGTAAACTTACGCGCTGTACGCTGTCATACGGCAGGCACGGCGCCTGTGAGGGAGGAATTACATTGACAGAGCCTTTTTCTTTCAGATATCAGCTCAGCAGCATGGCTAAGGAGCGCCTTGACCCTTCCGAGATCGGAGTAATGGGGAAGCTTTGCGCGCAAAACAAAGCGATCTCGCTGACAGCGGGGGAGCCGTCCGCCGATATCTATCCTATCGATGAACTGAAGCGCGCCTTCGCATCGATATTCGACGACACGTCGCTGCTGGAGTATTCAAAGGATGATTACGGTCTGCTGCGTCTGCGCGAATGGATAACCGACCGCATGAAAAAAGACGGAATGGCGCCGGAGTGGGTGACCCCGAAAAACATCCTTCTTACCAACGGCGCAGGAGAAGCGATAGAGCTGGTCGCGGAAACTCTGATCGACCCCGGCTGCACGGTGCTTGTGGAAGCTCCGACCTTCACGGAGACGCTTCTTACTTTCCGCAAGCAGGGAGCGAACTGCATCGGTGTCCCCGCCGACGACGACGGCATCATACCGGAGGAGTTCGAAAACATAGTAAAACAGCGCAGCGTGCGTTTCCTCTATACCATCCCGAATTTCCAGAACCCGACGGGGCGCACGTCGCCTGTTGAGCGGCGCGTGAAGATACTGGAGATCGCATCTCGCTACGACATACCAATATTCGAAGACGACCCGTACCACTATCTCAGCTACGACGGGAAAGCGCCGGAGACATATCTGAGCCTGGCTGGCGGAGACAAGCGCGTGCTGCACAGCAACAGCTTCTCGAAGTTAGTGGCCCCGGGCATGCGCTGCGGCTGGCTCGTCGTTCCGGAAGCGATAATCCCGCATCTCAACGCGTTCCGCATAAGCGCAGGACTCACGCGCCCGGCGATACTGCAGCAGGGGCTTTTCAACTACTTAAGCGCGACGGATTTCGAAGCGCGGGTCGCTTTCCTGTGCGACACATACCGCGTGCGCAGAAACGGCATGGCTGACGCCATAGCAAAATACCTGAAGCCGCTCGGAATCAAAACCAACTATCCTAAGGGAGGCTTCTTCCTCTGGGGCGACGCCTCAAGCACCGGAATAGACGATATAGCGGCATTCGCGCGTTTTGCCGTTGAAAATAAAAAGGTCGCGATAGTCCCCGGAAAGGCCTTTTTCCCGAGAGATGAAGCCGAAAGGGGCAGAAGCTCATTCCGCATCTCCTTCGCGAAAGTCGACCCGGCAACGGCGATGGAAGGCGTCAAAAGGCTTTCCGAAGCATTCCGCGAGTATAAAAAATAACAGCCGGGCAAAGACCGGCACACTGCAGAATGCGCGCCCGAGGGAGTTTCCCGCGGGCGCGCGTTTTATTCTGCCGCGTAAGCGGCCGTTATGCGTTCAGCCGCTTTGCTATTTCTTTATTCCGATGCTGCTGAGCCATTCCGCTATCTTACTTTCGGAACTGTTTACGCTGCTTCCCGAAACGGCAAGCCCTTTAAGGAGCTTTGAGCGGGGACAGTATTTCGCAAGGTCGCTCTCGCTGCGTCCGAGGCCGCTGCCGCCGTGCGTCATAAGCACGGTCACATTTTTGCCCGAGAGGTCGTTTGCCTCAAAAAATGTCATGAAGAGCATCGGAAACGTTCCCCACCAGCACGGCGCGGCAAATATCACATTGTCATAGCCGGCAAGCCCCGGCGCTTCCTTTGTCTGAAGAGCCGGGCGGGCGTTTGCCTGCTGCTCTTTTTTGGCGACATCGACCGCTTCGTTATAATTGGACGGATAAGGTTTAACCGGCTTTAATTCAAACAGATCGCAGTTAAGGTTTTTCTGAATGATCTTCGCGGCAGCGGCGGTGTTCCCGCTCAGCGAGTAAAAAACGACGAGCGTCCGGCCCGACGCGGCCCCGGCTTCCGCGGTCCAGGCGGCAAACACGGCAGCTGCGGCAAGGATCAATACAACAGTTCTGATCATCATTATTTCATCCCCCTGTTTTTCAGTTTATCTTCACATTCGCGCATTTTACCGTAAAAAACGTCTATCTTGTAATTCAGCCTCTCAAGCGCTTTCTGCAGGACAGCGATTCTGCGCTCCAGCTCTTCCCGTTCTCCCGTGAGAATCTCCTTTCTTTTTTCCGCCGTCCGATCCCCTTCCTGTGCAAGTCTTATGTACTCCTTAAGAGCCTCCACGGAAACTCCCGCGTCTCTCATGCATTTGACGAATTCGACCCAATAAAGCTCCTCCGTGCCGTAATCCCGTACACCTGCCGCGTTTCGAGGCACCCTCGGAAGAAGGCCGCTCTTTTCGTAATATCTCAGAGTGTCCGCCGAAAGACCGTATCTTTCGCTTACTTCGCCTATAGTCATCCCATCACCCCGCAAAAAGGATATCACTTAGAGTCCGCTCCAAGTCAATATGAATCTTTGAGCTTCTTCCGGCAAATAGAGGCGCCCCGCTTTTGCTGTTGGCCGCGGCGCATTCAGGCAATCTTTTCTGCCGGCATTATTTGTTTATCGGTATATCCGTCCCTCTCCCGCTCTACATATACAGGCCGGCTCCGGGGCCGAGCGGAAGGCCGAGATACATCCATATCACGAGCAGCAGCGTCCAGCTTATCAGGAA
>JAFYJW010000009.1 GCA_017537925.1 Synergistes sp.
CCGCAGGCGCAATTCATGCCCGCAGGGCATTTCATGACGCAAAGCGTCAATTCACGCGCCGCAGGCGCAATTCATGCCCGCAGGGCATTTCATGACGCGAAGCGTCAATTCATGCGCCGCAGGCGCAATTCACGTCCGCAGGACATTTCATGACGCAAAGCGTCAATTCACGCGCCGCAGGCGCAATTCACGTCCGCAGGACATTTCATGACGCGAAGCGTCAATTCATGCGCCGCAGATTCTTACCGGCACGTTTCTGCTCAGGAGGTATTCCTTCAACTTCGGTATAGGCACCTCGTTGAAATGAAAGAGAGAAGCGGCAAGCGCCGCGTCCGCTTTGCCCTCTGTCAGCGCGTCGTAAAAATGTTCGGCTTTTCCGGCTCCGCCGGAAGCTATCACAGGTATCTTTACGGCTGATGATATAAGGCGCGTGATCTCAAGATCGTAGCCGGTCTTTGTCCCGTCGCGGTCCATGCTGGTAAGAAGTATCTCCCCCGCGCCCAGTGCCTCCGCCTTTAAAGCCCAGCCATAGGCGTCTATATGTTCCGGTACGCGGCCGCCTGAGGTCACGACCTCCCAGTAATTGCTGCCGCGCCTCTTTGCGTCGATGGCTACGACTACGCACTGCCGGCCGAACTTTTCGGCCGCCTCGCTTATCAGGGCCGGATTTTTCACTGCGGCGGTATTCAGAGAGACCTTGTCGGCCCCCGCGCGCAGAATCTCCCGGATGTCATCGGTGGTCCTTATGCCGCCTCCGACCGTTATCGGAAGAAAGACCTTTTCGGCCACGCGGCGCACAAGCTCCGAGACCGTCCTGCGCCGGTCGCTTGTCGCAGTGATGTCAAGAAAGACTATCTCGTCGGCCCCGGCCTTCTCGTATGCCGCGGCACATTCTACCGGGTCGCCCGCGTCTCTCAGATTTACGAAATTTATTCCTTTCACGACACGCCCGTCCTTGATATCAAGGCACGGTATTATCCTCTTTGCAAGCATTATCTTTTCCTTTCGGCGATATCTATGAAATTCTTCAGTATCAGAAGCCCTTCTCTTCCGCTCTTCTCCGGGTGGAACTGGCAGCCGAAGATCGAGCCGTGCTCCGCCGCGGCGTCGAAATCATCCCCGTACGAAGCACCTGCAGCAGCGTCTTCACGTCTGCCGCAGCGGACATAATACGAATGGACAAAGTACATATAGCTCCCTGCAGATATGCCTCTGAGCAGTCGGCTTTCCTTAAGCGGCGTTATCGAATTCCATCCGATATGGGGAATCTTCAGCGCGTATCTGTCGGAAAAGCGCGCCGAGCGCCCCGGAAGCAGAGCAAGTCCCCTTACTCCCGGAGATTCTTCGCTTTCTTCAAAAAGCATCTGCATGCCGAGGCAAATGCCAAGCAGCGGCACTCCGGCTTCGGCCGTCGACTTTATCGCGGCGCACAACCCGCGGGACGAGAGCTCCTTCATCGCGCTGCCGAACTCCCCAACTCCCGGCAGTATCAGCGCGTCCGCCGCTTCTATCCCGCTTTTTGAGCCGACAGTTTCGCTGCGCGCGCCCAGCGCGGCAAGCGCGTTTCTGACGCTGCAGAGATTGCCTGCCCCGTAATCTATAACGCCTATCATTTGCCGGCCGTCCCTTTGTGGCGCGAAGCAAGCTCTTTCAGCACGTCTGAGATCGGGACGCCTGAAGCAATGCACGCGACCAGCAGATGATAGATGAGATCGGCCGCCTCGTAGCGGAATTCTTCTTTGGTGCCGGCTGCGCAGGCAAGCGCGGTCTCGACGCCCTCTTCCCCGACTTTCTGGGCAACGCGGGAAAGACCGGAGGCAATGAGCCGCGCCGTATAGCTTTCCTTCGGATCGGCGTTCTTTCTTTCGGTGAGGTAGCGGAAAAGCCTTCCGGGGAATGTGGCTTCGCCGGAGTTCTCTCCCCAAAGCGTTCGGTAGAAGCAGCTTCTTTCGCCGGTGTGGCAGGCGGGACCGGCAGGCTCGACTATGGCAAGCAGAGTGTCGCCGTCGCAGTCGATCTTCATCTCAAGCAGCTTCATTACATTCCCGCTCGTTTCGCCTTTGCGCCAGATGCAGCCGCGCGACCTGCTCCAGAATACGAGCTCGCCGCATTCGGCCGTGAGGCGCAGCGATTCCTCATTGGCCCATGCCGTCATCAGAACTTCCGCGGTCAGAGCGTCCTGTACGACTACAGGAACGAGTCCCTTTTCGTCGAATTTTATCTTGCTAAGGTCAAAGTTAATCATTTGTCTTTACCTCTTTTTCAGCAGATTCGGCCGCATTAAGCGCGCCTTTCAGCGTTATGCCGCCCTCGTAAAGGCTCTTTCCTATTACCGCCGCGTCGACGCCCGCACGCGCAAGAGCCGCTATATCGGACTCGTTTGTCACGCCGCCGGCGGCGGCTATAAACCTTTCCTTACTGACAAACGGCCGGTAGAAATCGGCGTCCGTCCCGCGCATCGTCCCGTCAAACTCCGTCAGGGTGATGAGAAACGACGAAAAACCGGCCTCTGAAAGCTTCTCCACCGCTTCACGGGCGGAGAGGGAGCTCTTCTCGTACCAGCCTGAGTACGCGGCTTTTCCGTCCTTTATATCTACCGCGGCCATTATGCTCTTCCCGAAGCGAGCGGCAAGTTCGGGAGCATGCTCCATATCCTTGAATATAAGGCTGCCCGCCATCACACGGGAGGCGCCCGCACTTATTGCAGACGCGATCGCGTCCGCGCTGCGCAGCCCGCCGCCGTACTGCACGAAAAAGCCCATGGAGGCTATCTTTTCAAGCACGGCCAGATGCTTGGGTTCTCCGCATTTCGCGCCTTCCAGGTCGACTATATGAATATGCCGGCAGCCTGCGTCAAGGAAGTTCCTTGCCGCGTCTGCCGGGTCTATCGCATACTCGCTCATGCGGCCGTAATCGCCCTTTGAAAGCCGGACCGTCTTTCCGCCGTAGAGATCTATCGCCGGAAATATGATCACAGCCATAACCCCTTCGTGCTCGGCTCGGCGGAGCAGGGTTCAAGCGCTTCCTTCAAAGCCATGCCGACGCCTTTGAATACGGCTTCGGCGGCGTGATGTGAATTATCGGCGGCCAGCAGCGATATATGCAGCGTAAGTCCCGCCTCGCGCGCAAAGCCGGCAAAAAACTCGGGCACCAGCTCAGTGTCAAAATCGCCGCACTTTGCAGACGGGAACTCCCCGCGCCACCAGAGGCCGCCGCGTCCGCTGAAGTCAAGCGCTATCTGCGCAAGCGAACCGTCCATCGGCAGGAGCACCGAACCGTAACGGCGTATCGGACGCGCCGCCGCTATCTGCCTCAGCGCCTGCCCCATCACAATGCCTGCGTCCTCTGTCAGGTGATGCGCGTCCACTTCTATATCCCCGATAGCGTTAAGCTCCGCTCCGAAAGACGCGCGGTGGCAGAGCAGGTCTATCATATGCGACAGAAAGCCGCAGTTCGTGCTTATTTTCCTTTCGCCGCCGTCATTGCTCAGAAAGAGCTCTATCGACGTCTCTTTTGTTTTCCTTACTATTTTCACTTCCATTATCTTTCCGCCTCCACAGCTTTACTGACAGCGTCTACGACTCCGAATATCGCGTTCCAGCGCAGCTGGACCGAAGATATGCCGGCCACAAGCCGCAGAGAGACCGGCAGAGTTTCCTTTATAACGGTAAGGCCGTTCGCTTTGAGAGTGCGCCCTGTCTGCACTACGTCGAATATGCAGTCGGCAAGACCGAGCGCCGGCGCAAGCTCCACCGAACCGTTCAGCTTAAGCAGCTTTACCTGCGCGCCCCAGCATGCAAAGGTCTTATCCGCGAGGCGCGTGTATTTTGTCGCGACCTTCAGCCCCATCATGCGTGAAGCCTCCCCGCGGAACTTTTCCGCTATCCCGGGAGGCCCCGCGACCGCCATGCGGCATCGGCCGAGCCCTGTGTCAAGCAGCTCCGCAAGAGCGATGCCCGCTTCTTCTATAACGTCGTTTCCGACTATCGCCACGTCGGCCGCGCCGTAATAAACCATGGCCGGAACGTCGGAGGGCTTCGAAAGGATATATCTGAACGCCCCTTCTTCAACTACGAGACTGCGCCCGGCGTCCTTCAGACCGGAGACCGGGAGCCCCGACCTCTCAAGTATCTGCACGCATTCGCCGAAAGAACGGCCTGTCGGAAGAGCAAAGGTCAGCATGAGAGCGCCTCCTCTTCAAATTCTTTTAAGGTCGCGGCGCGTCCGCACGCGAACATAAACGCGCTTTTGGAAGCAAGATCCGCCCACCAGAGCGAACCCCGCCGGCGCGCGCTTTCGCGCGACTCCTCCTTATCGCCGCACCACGAAAGTTCAAACTGAACGTTTTTTCTTGATAGGGCGTCCGCGTAACGCAGCGCCTCCGATGCGCGGCATCCTCCGCACCAGAGCGTGACAAGAGGGACCTGCCTGGGCGCGGCGCACTGAGAGGCGAGCTCTTTAAGGTTTAGTCCGAAACCGACGGACTTCGCGCCGATTCCCCCATCCGAGAGCAGCCCGTCATAGCGCCCTCCGCCGCCCAAAAGCGTGCCGTCGCCCGAATACGCATTGTATATGACGCCGCTGTAGTAGCCTAAATCGCGGACGAACGATAGATCTATAAGCATCCGCCCCTCATAGCCGAGGGACGAAAGCTCCGCGCAGAGCCTGCGCAGCGGCTTAAGCACATCAGGAGTATCAAGCAGGGACGCCGCCTCGTCTATGACAGAAGCGCCGCCCTTCAGCATCGGAAGACGCTTCAGCAGCGCGCGGCGCTCTTCCGGGAGCGAGGCGCCGTCGAGCAGTGCGCTGTACCCTGTATAGCACCTTTCGATAAGGGCGTCCGCAAGCCGGGCCGAGAGCTCCGCGGGAAGATCCGCAAAAAGGCAGGAAAGAAACGAAACGTCTCCGAATACGACGACCGCATTTTCAATGCCGAGCAGATCGAGCGCCCTCAAAAGCAGGACGGCCGCTTCGGTATCGGCGCCCTCCTCCTTGCAGCCTATCAGCTCGACGCCGACCTGGCTCTCCTCTAAATTTCCCTTCGGCGGAGCCGGGACCGAGAAGACCCTGTCCGCGTAGGAAAGGCGCAGCGGCCATTCGCTCTGCGTGTGATGCACGGCAAGATATGCCATGGCGGAGAGAGTAAGGTCTCCGCGCAGCACGCACGCTTCGCCCAGCGGAGACATAACGGGGATGAGCCTGCGCGCCCGCGACGGAGAGATCTTGTCCCAGACGTCTTCGATCAGCTGAAATTCGGCGGGGCTGAAGGGATGGTAGCCATAGAGGGAAAAAAGATGCATCAGCGAGCTGCGGCATTTTTCCATATTTGCCGCAAGCGCTCCCCCGATATTGCTGCAGCCCCTCGGATCTCTGATCATAAAACTCATCCTTTCCTCTGTCATGATATCGTTTTATCCTGATAAACAGATATCTTGATATTTTTTTATATGGGCCATATAATAGCATCCTAATGTGTTTTTGGCAACAACGCACATTCCGCTGCGGGAGCGCGAAAATCAGGCGTTCAGCACAGACAGGAGAGAGATATATGAAAGATGATTTTAAGGCCGACGCGCTGATATTCGACGTAGACGGAGTGCTGCTCGACGTTAGCAGATCTTTCCCCGAGGTGATAAGCCGTTCGGTCATGACCGGCTGGGAAAGATACTGCGGCGGCACGGCGGACCGCAGAGGATATGACGCGGATATCGAGCGCATATTAAAAAGGCACGGCGCTTTCAACGACGACTACGATATCGCGTGGGCATTGCTTTCCATCGCGGCGTCAAGCGGCGAAAAACTGCTTTCGCGCGCGCTTCCCAGCGGGAAGAGGCTGCTCTCTGAGATATCGGATTATAAAGATTCGGTCCCCGCATGGGTCGCGTCAAAATACGGAAGCAGGATACCGCGCAAAGAGATGCGGGAGCTGTGCGTGTCACTCTACGGGACGAAAGGAAACGGCCTGCATCTGCTTGAAACGCCGATGCTGAAAAAACACTGGAGCCGCCTGGGCGCGCCCGCCGGAATCTATTCCGGAAGAGACACGATGGAATGGGAACTGGCTAAAGAGAGCCTTGGCTGGGAGGACTTTCCCGACGAGTTTGCGGTCCTTGCCGACAGCGGCGTGACAAAGCCTTCTCCCGAGGGGCTTGAGATACTCTGCCGCAGGCTGGGCACCTCTTCTCCGGTATTTTTCGGGGATACCGCAAGCGATATGCAGGCGGCCATGGCGTTCGGCAGGGGAAGGTTTGCCGCGATAGGCAGCCTGCTGCAGGAAGCCGAATACATATACGCAACAACGGAAGAAGCCGTTGCCGACGTGACGCCGGCAGACTGAAGCGAACTGGAGGCACAGGACAGATGCAGGATATGAAAGAATTTTTCGCGGAGCTGATGCGTCCGCCGGTAAGAAAGATAGAGCCCTACGACGCGGCGCCGCTGCCGGGCGCAAAGATACTGCTTTCCGCAAATGAGAACAACGCGGGAGTGCCTGAAGGCGTGCTCAGCGCGATGACGGCGGCGCTTAAGCGCGGCAACCGCTATCCTGACAGCAGAAACAGCGGGCTGCGCGAAAAGCTTGCATCCCGTTTCGGCCTTGAGCCCGGGCAGATCATCACGTCGAACGGTCTTGACGGGATGTTCACGATGCTTGCTCGCGCATTCATGGACGAGCGGGACGATGTAGTCTGCGGCGAATGCACGTTCGGCGTATATGCGTCAAACGCGGAGATCGCGGGAGCAAAGACGGTAAAAGTCCCCCTTTCGCCTTCCTTCAGGCAGGAGCCGATGAGATTCGCAGAAAGCGTGACCCCTGCCACGAAGATGCTCTTCTTCTGCAACCCCAACAACCCGACAGGCTGCCTTGCCGCGGAAGATGAGATCCGCGAAATGCTCGAAGCGGTACCGCGGCGCGTAATAGTCGTGCTCGACGAAGCCTATACCGAATTCTCCGGCACGGACGGCAAAAGATCCTTCGGGCTGCTGCGCGATTTCCCGAACCTGATCATATGCCGCACCTTCTCCAAGATATTTGCGCTTGCCGGCCTCAGGGTCGGCTGGGCGGCCGCGCATCCCGACCTTTTGGACTGCCTCTTCCGTGTGCGCGAGCCGTACTGCGTTACTTCCGTCGCAGAAGCAGGAGCGGCAGCCGCGCTTGACGAAACGGAATTCCTTAAAAGCGTGTACGAGACCACGGTAAATGAGCGCGAAAAATTATGCCGCGTCATCGGGGAGTGCGGGATACCCTTCCTGCCGTCGCGCGCGAACTTCATACTGATGCTGCCGGGAGAAAAAACGGACGCGCTGAAAGAGGCTTTCAGAGAAAAAGCCATCGCGGCCCGTTATCTTAAATGCGCGGGGCGTCCCGCGATACGCATATCGATAGGGCTTCCGGAAGAAAACGCCGAAGCCGCAAAAGCTATGCGCCTCTGCTGCCGCTGACGGCCGCGTTTTTGCCGCAAAGGTTTTTTACGAAAAAACAATTATTTACAAAAAATATTTAAAACAATTTAATAAAATAAAGTATAGTGCAAAACAAAAGACCTAAATCAGCCAAAAAATAGACGGCGGCCCTCCCAAACATTATAATCACTTAACTGAAACTATGTTGCACATAATGAGAGGAGGGCTTCATTTGAAGCAAAGGTATGCTGGTTATTTGGGTATTCTGTGCGCGCTGCTGATTGTATTCGGCTGCGCCGGCGCGGAGGGCGCAAGCTTCAGCGACCTTCAGGCTCTGATAGACGCGGCGCCTGAAGGCGGCTCGCTCACGCTTGCCGACGACTACAGCTACGACTCTGAAAAAGACGGCGCTGCGTTAAGCGAAGGCGTAGTAATAGGCAAGCCGATAACGATAGACGGCGCGGGGCATACGGTATCCGGCGCGGGAAAGGGACGCTGCCTCAGTATCAGCGGCGTGACCGCGGATAACGCCGAAGTGCTGCTGAAGGACCTCACGATAACAGAGGGCGGCGGCGAGCATATAGCCTCGGGCGGCGGAGCCTGCATCGGAGAAGGCTGCAGGGTCGCTTTCGAAAACTGCCGGATAATAAAAAACGGCACAGTGGCAGGCGTACACACTGAGCAGGGCGGCGCGGCACTCTTCGTAGAGCCCAAGGCCTCCGTCACATTCGACAACTGCACGATAGCCGAGAACGTCGGCAAAGACCGTTCCGGCGGCATATACCTTAAAGGCAGCGCTGTACTGACCAACTGCGATATCCGCGACAACAGAAGCGGCTCGCGCGGCGGCGGCATATACGTCGACCCGGGCAAAGGCGACAAGCGCGGCGGAGAATGGGGCGGCAACATAAAGATGTACAAATGCACCGTGAGCGGACACAAAGGCGGCCGTGGGGGCGGAGCCTATATCAATTCCGAAAACGATAAAGAGAACTACTTTGAAGACTGCACTTTCCGCGACAACGACGTTACAGCGAACAGCCTCGGCTACGGCGGAGGCATCCTCTTCTACAGTTCCGTCGGAAAGATGGTCAACTGCCGGGTGACGGACAACAAGGCAAACCGCGGAGGCGGCGTGATACTTGACGTCGCGACCGCTCTGACACTCGAAGGCTGCACGATCAGCGGCAACGAAGCCACGGTCGACGGCGCCGGGCTCTATGCTTTCGACGGCTCGCATGACGACAACGTTATGAAGATGATCGGCGAAGCGACATTCAAAAACTGCGAGATCACAGACAACTTTGTCGCAAGCGGCGACAAAAAGACCGCCCAGGACATAAGCATCAACTACACCGACGAGGCAACGGCCGAAACAAGGCGTGAAGTAAACAAGGAAGAGTATCCGCCGGACGGCATGATAACGGCCGAGACCGATCCGAGCGAATTCCCCTTCTGGACCGGAGAGCTCTGGAAGGCGCGCTGGGACGGGAAATTCACAAGCCTCGGCAGAAACCATATCGGCACTATAGACCGCAATGAAAACATCACGACGGACATCACGGACCGCATCGATTCCGAGCCGCACGAGAGCTCTTCCGGCGGCTGCAGCACAGGAACGTACGGTTCGGTGCTGCTTCTTGCAGCAGGCGCAGCGCTTATCCGCAGAAAGAGAAAGTAACAGCAATCTTTTCGCAAATATCCGAATAAAAAAAGCAGGCCGTAAGGTCTGCTTTTTATTTGCCCTGTTTTGATTGTTAATTTGACGCCGGTCCGCATATCCTGCCTGCGGCGGGACGGAACTATTCTCCGAAAAGCGGCGTTGAGAAGTATCGCTCGGCCGTATCGGGCAGAACGGTGACGACCGTCTTTCCGGGGCCTAATTTCTTCGCTAACTTTACCGCGGCCGCGACATTCGTGCCGCTTGAGATGCCGCACATAAGACCTTCCTCGCGCGCGAGCCTCTTCGCCATCTCAAGAGCCTCGTCGTCTGTGGTGATGCATATGTCGTCATAGATATCGCAGTCAAGGATGTCCGGTATGAGGCCGTCCCCTATCCCCATCTGGATATGGGTCCCGATGAGGCCGCCCGACAGTATCGCCGCTTTCTCCGGCTCCACGGCCCAGATGACCATGTCGGGATTCTTTTCCTTCAGCGCCCTGCCTATGCCGGTGATCGTGCCGCCGGTCCCTATCCCGGAACAGAAACCGTGTATGGGGCCGTCCACCTGTTCGAGTATCTCCACTGCGGTGTGATTGATGTGCGCAAGCGTGTTGTTGGGGTTTGCGAACTGCTGCGGGACATATACTTTCGGGTCTTCCTCCGCCATCCTGAGCGCTGTCTTCAGGCATTCGTCGATGCAGGCTCCGATATCGCCGGCGTCGTGCACTAACTTCACCTTCGCGCCGTAGTGGCGGACAAGTTTCCTGCGCTCTTCGCTTACCGAGTCCGGCATAATTATGATGGTTTTGTAGCCTTTGACCGCGCCCACGAGCGCGAGCCCTATGCCCTGATTGCCGCTGGTGGGCTCGACTATCACGGAGTCTTTGTTCAGCAGACCGTCTTTTTCCGCCTGGCATATCATATTGTACGCGGTCCTCGTCTTGATGGAGCCGCCGACGTTCAGCCCCTCGAACTTCACAAGGATTTGCGCGCTCTTCTCCTCCGCTATGCGGTTGAGCCGGATCATCGGCGTGTTCCCGATGGCCTGCAGTATATTGTCGTAGATCATTTTCCCGCGCCGCGGATATCCCGCATATGGCGCTCCCCTCCCCAGGTACATTCTTTTGTCCGAACCTTCCGTGCGCCATGGGAACTCCGCATCTATCCTATAAGGGAAACCGGCCGTTCAGGCAATAGCCGCTGCTCTGCATAAGAGCAAAATGCGGGCGTCCCCATGCCATCTGCGCAAAAAAGAAAGGATAATTCAACTATATCCTGACAAAACAGCCCATCTGCGTCAAGATACCGTAAAACTATAATATAGCCATATGTTTTTTTCAACTTTTGACAGCTTTTGTTTATTAAAAAAGATAACTGCCTGCAGGAAAAACATAAAGCGGCGCACTCCGCGCCGTACAGCGGAGTGCGCCGATCTTCTGCCGTCCGGGGGAGCGGCCTACAGGCTGTAAATATCCTCCTGCGCCACTACGCCTATCCCCTTTTCCTCAAGAAGAGCCGCAGTCTTTTCCATGCAGCTGTCGGCAACGCGGAAGACCATATATGCGCCCTGCTCTTTGCGGGTCGTGAATGCGTAGGTGTATTCAAGGTTTATATCCGCTTTGTGCAGCAGTTCAAGTATCTCATAAAGCGCGCCCGGCTCGTCGGAGACCGCCACGGCAAGCACCGGCGTGACCGCCGATATGAAGCCGGCCTCGGCAAGCACTCTCTGAGCTTTGTCAGGGTCGCTTACTATCGTGCGCACGACGCCGAAATCCGCGGCTTCCGCAAGGGAAAGAGCCCTCATATCTATTCCTCCGGCGCGCAGTATCTCCACAAATTCAGCTAATTTGCCGGGCCTGTTCTCTAAAAAGACGGAAATCTGCTTGACTGTCATAGTCTTTTCCCCCTTCATAATTATCATCTTCCTTCTATTATAATCCGAATATCAATATAACTTGCGGTTGTCGATGACGCGCTTTGCCTTGCCTTCGCTGCGCTCGATGCTCTTCGGCGACACAAGGTGCACCTTCGCGTAGATTCCAAGGAATCCCTTGAGCGCGCCTACGAGAGCCTTCTCGCGCGCGGAGATCTCGCTTATCGTGTCGCTGAACATATCCTGCGTCATTTCCACGTTGATGTCCAGCGTATCGGTATTGTTCACGCGGTTCACTATGAGCTGGTAGTTCGGCGAGTAGCCGTTGTTTATCAGGACGGTCTCGACCTGCGACGGGAAGACGTTTACGCCCTTGATTATGAGCATGTCGTCGCTGCGTCCCATCGGCTTCGCCATGCGCACATGCGTGCGGCCGCAGGAACACTTCTCATGCGAAAGCACGCAGATATCGCGCGTGCGGTAGCGGATCATCGGGAACGCCTCTTTATTCAGCGACGTGAAGACGAGCTCTCCCTTTTCGCCGTCCGGCAGCACCTCGCCGGTATTCGGGTTGATTATCTCGGCTATGAACTGATCCTCGCATATATGCATGCCGTGCTGCTCGCTGCATTCGTAGCTGACGCCGGGGCCTTCGAGCTCTGTAAGTCCGTATATGTCGTAAGCCTTCAGGCCGAGCTTGCTCTCGATGTCATGGCGCATCTCCTCGCTCCAGGCTTCCGCGCCGAAGATGCCGGCTTTCAGCTTTATCGTGTCCTTCAGTCCCTTCTCCGTGACCGTCTCCGCGAGATACGCGGCGTATGACGGCGTGCAGCAGAGGATGGTGGTCCCAAGATCCTGCATGAACTGAATCTGGCGCTCCGTCGAGCCCGAGGACATCGGCAGCGTAAGCGAACCCAGCTTGTGCGAGCCGCCGTTCAGCCCCGCGCCGCCCGTGAAGAGTCCGTAGCCGTAGGATACCTGCACGACGTCGTCCCTTGTTCCGCCGGCCGCGACCAGCGCGCGCGCGCAGCAGTCTTCCCACGCGTCAATGTCATGCTGCGTGTAGAACGCTATCACGCGTCTGCCGGTCGTTCCGCTCGTGGACTGGATGCGGACGCACTCCGAAAGAGGACGGCAGAGCAGCCCGTATGGGTATGCCTCGCGCAGGTCGTCCTTTGATACGAAAGGCAGCTTATGGATATCCTCGAGGCCTTTGATATCGGACGGCTTTACACCGTGCTCGTCCATCTTCCTGCGGTAATAGGCGGAATTCTCATAGGCGTTTCTTACGCTTTTGACAAGACCCTCGCTCTGCCACTTCGATATCTGTTCGCGCGGCGCGCATTCGATATCTTCCCGATAATACCTTTTCTCCATTTTGAATCCATCCCTTTCTGAATTTATTTAATTCTCAATGTATTTAAGACATAAAAAAAGCAGGACTCGCAGATACCTGCGGATCCTGCTTCAAAGGCTTCTTACGCGGCTAACTGATTCCCTGACTGTGAATCACGCAGTCTCCGCGCAGATCCTCTGAAGAGGACCCGCGCCTGTAAAGGAGAACCATCCGGCGTAAGCAGCCATATCGTATTTATAAACTGTTGCCATGACAGAAGCCTCCTTTAACAAGATTCTGCGCTGCGCGCTTAATGGCTGAAATTTTAGTACGCCTTTCAGATAATGTCAACACCATGACATAAATTTTCAGGCTAATTTTTTTCAAAGGTTAATTGCAAAAGTAAATTCCCGCAGGGGTGGGAATTTACTTCTTCCGAATCATGAGTGAGCCGCATGTGGAATTTACTTGTTCCTAAGAAAACTGTAGCATGTATATCTGTCATCCTGAGGGCTCGGTCCGGCGGAAA
>JAFYJW010000067.1 GCA_017537925.1 Synergistes sp.
AAGCGGCCCGGGCCGCTTTTTTTTTATGCTTTACTCTGCCCTGAGGGCCGCAAGTTCCTCCCTGATGCTGTCGCGAAGCCACAGGCCTACGTCGGCCGTCGCAAGCAGTTCCTTGTCTCCGTCGAGCGCTTCGACGATCTCATCGGTATCCATAAGGTATTCCCTGCCGTTTACTATATGGCGGTATTTCCAGTGGACGAGCGGAGAACCCATCACCAGCGTCATTACGGTCGACGGCATATCTCCCATAGGCGGCCGGTCGACGCTCGAATACTGAAACGTTGCCGTCACGGTGGTGCCGACTCCGACTTCGGATTCTATGGAAAGCCCTCCTCCGCAGAGCTCAGCGGACTGCCTCAGAAAAGGAAGCCCCATGCCGACCCGTCTGGTCTTCCTCGTTGTCGTGAAGGGATCCGTTACCTTCGCAACGAATTCCGGCGTCATGCCTCTGCCGTTGTCCTTCACCGAAAGTGTCAGCATATCTTTTTTCTCGTCTTCGTCGATCGTTATCTCAACTGTATCGGCTCCTGCCATCGTGCTGTTCTCGGATATATCGAGCACTGTAGCGGAAAGATCTTCAAGCATCGGCGTCTGCTCCTTCCCGGTCCTGCGTCTTGCGGAATAAAACTGCGCTGCGGCGGAGAGCGCCGCAGGACGCTCGTTATAGTATAATCATATCACGGCAAGCCTGTGTGGCAATTTTTATTTTTGGGGAGATCGGCTCTTGATAAATATAGCTTTGCATGGACATTTCTACCAGCCGCCGCGCGAAGATCCGGCAACGGGCAAGGTTCCTGCCGACGAGAGCGCCGCTCCTTCGCATGACTGGAACGAAAGAGTGGCCTCAGAGTGCTATATACCCAACGGAAGCGCAAGGATACTGGCGCTGGACGGCCGCATAATCGCGGAAAAAAACAATTATGAACGTCTCTCTTTTGACTTCGG
Source organism: Synergistes sp. (assembly GCA_017537925.1). Taxonomy (GTDB): domain Bacteria; phylum Synergistota; class Synergistia; order Synergistales; family Synergistaceae; genus Synergistes. The sequence continues at coordinate 946 of JAFYJW010000067.1, forward strand.
GCCCACTCTGCATAAGTGGATAGAGGGGCATCACCCGGTACTGGACGAAAGCATCAGAAAAAACGGCGCGCGCGCTGTGGCGCAGGCATACAGCCATATGATACTGCCCCTTGCATGCGGGCGCGACAGACTGACGCAGGTGCTGTGGGGAATCCGTGACTTCGAATACCGCTTCGGGCGCAGGCCGAAGGGGATGTGGCTCCCGGAGTGCGCGGTAAATACCGATACACTTGAAACAATGGCGTCATGCGGCGTCGAATTTACGATACTTTCACCGCTGCAGTGCGCTTCGGTGATAACCGAAGAGGGAGCGAAGGATACGGACGGAGGAGCGGGGCTCGATGTGACGCGCCCGTACAGATGCGAGCTGCCTTCCGGACGCTCGGTAACTGTTTTCTTTTATCACACGGGGATAGCGCAGGGAATAGCCTTCGGCGGCATGCTCGACAACGGCGACCGCTTTGCGGAAGCGCTGCTGGGCGCCGCGCAGGATAATGACGGCCGCATACTCCTCACAGCGACAGACGGCGAAAGCTACGGCCATCACCACAAATTCGGCGAAATGGCGCTTGCCAGATGCTTTATGACTTTGGAAAAAGACAGAAGAGTCTCTCTGCCCTCGCTTGAGGAATTTCTCGAAAAGCACCCGCCCACCGCAAGGTGCGTTATAAAGGAGAATTCCTCATGGTCCTGCGCTCACGGCGTAGAGCGCTGGCGCAGTGACTGCGGCTGCCATACCGGCGGCGAAGAAGGGTGGAACCAGAAATGGCGCGCTCCTCTTCGCGCTGCGTTCGACAGCCTGGCGGAGAAGCTTGACGCTCTCTTCGAAGAGAGGCTGACCGCATACTGCGACCCGTGGCAGCTGCGCAACGAAGCGATAGAGATATACAAAAACGGGACTCCGCGCCCGCATGACGAGATCGAAGCCGAAAAGCGCGCATTTCTTGCAGAACGTATGGAAGGCAAAGATGATAGCGTGTACAGCACAGCCGCGGCTCTTCTTGAGATGCAGCGCATGAGGATGTTCATGTATACTTCCTGCGCATGGTTCTTCAACGACATCTCGGGCGTTGAGACAAAACATGCTATTGCATGCGCGGTTCGCGCGGCTCAGATAGCGGAAGAAATAACCGGGCGGGATCTGACCTCTTCGCTGCTTTCAGATCTGAAGGAAGTTCGCGGCAACAGCGGCGCCTGCCCTGACGCAGCGGTTGCGGCGATGAGTTTTATTGTGCATCAGGAAGCCGAAACTGAATGTGAAAATAATGTTTTCGAACAAAATAAAGACGAATCGGGGAAAGATAAAATGATGAACAGCAAGAGCAACCTGGCAAACACCCTTCTTTCAACGCTTGAGAAAGACCCTGCATTCAGAAACGTAGCGTATTTCTCAATGGAGATAGCATTGAAGCCGGAGATTCCCACCTATTCCGGCGGGCTCGGCGTGCTTGCCGGGGATATCCTGAAAAGCGCGGCGGATCTCGGAGTGCCTATGGTAGGCGTGACTCTGCTTTACAGACGCGGATATTTCGCCCAGAAGATAAATAAAGACGGCAGACAGACCGAAGCCCCGGTCAGCTGGAACCCGCGCGATCAGCTGACGCAGCTGCCGAACCGCGTCTCTATCTTTATGAACGGGCGCAATGTGACGGTAGGCGTATGGAGCTACAATTATATTGGAAACGACGGACACACTCTGCCTATATATTTCATTGACACGGACCTCCCGGAGAACTGTGAGGAAGACAGGGACATAACGGCGGAGCTGTACGGCGGAGACAACAGATGCCGTCTCTGCCAGGAACTCATACTGGGCATCGGCGGGCTTCGCCTGCTGCGCGACATGGGCTACCGGAACATCACGACCTTCCATCTCAACGAAGGACACGCGGGCTTCCTTACGCTTGAGCTGCTGCGCGAGCAGGGCTACAGCGACATAGACAAGATCCGGAACCAGGTGATATTCACCACCCATACGCCGGTTGCCGCGGGGCATGATTTTTTCTCATACGACCTGATAAAAGAAGTGATGGACAGCTATGTGGCAAAGACGCTGCAGAAGCATGTCGGCGGCAGCGGCCTTTCGATGACGGACCTTGCGCTTAAGTTCTCTCATTATGTCAACGGCGTGTCGCATAAGCACGCGCTTGTCAGCCGCGAGATGTTCCATGACGATACGATAGACTGGATAACAAACGGAGTGCATTCTGCCACGTGGACCTGCCCGAGCTTCGCAAAGCTGTATGACGCCCATATCCCCGGCTGGAGCAACGATCCGTCGCGTCTTATGCAGGCGCTGCGCCTGCCGGACGACGAGCTGTGGAATGCGCATCAGGCCGCGAAAATGAGACTGCTTGCGTTTGTCCTCGAAGAGACCGGGCGGCAGCTAAATCCGGATCTGCTTACGATCGGCTTTGCAAGACGCGCAGCCACATACAAGAGGGCGGACCTTGTATTCTCCGACCTCAAGCGCCTCATCTCCATAGCGAAGGGCAAGGTCCAGTTCATATTCTCCGGAAAAGCGCATCCGCATGATGAGCCGGGCAAAGACATCATCCAGAGGATAAACAAGATATCAAAGGAGCTCGGCGAGGAACTGCCTGTCGTATTCATAGAAAACTATAATATGGGCCCTGCTAAGTATATAGTTTCCGGAGTGGATCTCTGGCTCAACACGCCGATACGTCCGCGCGAAGCTTCCGGCACGAGCGGCATGAAGTGCGTGCACAACGGCATCATGAACTTCTCGGTGCTTGACGGCTGGTGGATCGAGGGCTGCATCGAAGGCTTAACAGGCTGGGGCATAGGCGCCGCGCCCGAAAGCAACGAGCTTGTCGATTACAAGGATTCCGACGACGCCTGCGACCTTTACGATAAACTCGAGCGGCTTATAATACCGCTCTATTACAATGACCGCAGCAAATGGATAGGCATGATGAAAGCCGCCATCGCGGTAAACGCAAGCTACTTCAACACGCACAGGGTAGTCCGCGAATACTGCGAAAAAGCTTACGGAACGATGTTCCGCGGCCATTAAAATGGAAAAGGGGATAATGAAGATACTGCATATTTCGCCCGAATGCGCTCCCCTTGCAAAAAAAGGGGGGCTGGGCGACGTTGCGTACGCGCTTCCGAAAGCGCTCCGCGCATGCGGCGCCGACGCGCGCGTCCTGATGCCGGCATGGCCCGGCGTGCTTGATGCGGCAAGAGACATGGGAGCCCTTTCCTCGCGGCATTTCGCCGTGATAAACGCCGCAATCAACTGGCGCGTGCTCTCGGCAAGGGTGTGGCGCGCCTCCGTCGACGGTCTGCCGGTCTATATTTTAGAGAACGACAGACTCTTCTCCTCTCCGGCTATCTATCCCGAAGAGATGACCGCGGAAAGCGCGGAGCCCATGATATTCCTGTCGTATGCGGCGTTCGAACTGGCCGCGGCCGCTCACTGGAAGCCGCTTATACTGCATGCCCACGACTGGCCCGCGGCTATGATCCCGACCGCGCTGCGGCACCATCGCCGCTATTCTTCGCTTGCTGCGGAATACGACACTGTTTACACGATTCACAACATGGCGCATCAGGGACTCTTTGAGCCGGACTGCCTGAACGGATGGGGCATGGATGACGGTTCATTCGTTCCGATGGCAGAAGGCTCGCTTGAATTCTACGGAAAAGTAAACCTTATGAAGGGCGCCGTCGACAACGCCGACGCGGTCACCACAGTCAGCCCGCGCTACTCATGGGATATACAGACGAAAGAGGGCGGCTTCGGCCTCGACGGCGTAGTTTCGGCAAACAGGCGCAAGCTGCGCGGTATATTGAACGGCATAGACTGCGACATATGGAACCCCGGCAAAGACCCGCTTATCCCCGCAGCTTTCAGCCCTGAGGACACAAGCGGCAAACAGGCATGCCGTGCTGCGCTGATGAAAGAATACGGCTGGTGCGACGACGGAAGGCCGCTGCTTATATTTGTCGGGCGTCTTGCGGAACAGAAGGGCGTGGATATAATGCTTGAAGCCCTTTGGGGACTGCCGGAGAGCAGCTTTTACGCGCTTATCATCGGTTCAGGAAACGAATATTTCAATGGCAGAGTCGCTGAATTTGCCGCCGCCCGCACCGGGAATGTCAGGACGGTCATGGGATTCAGCGAAAAGAAAGCACATCAGGCATATGCGGCAGGAGATATCCTGCTTATGCCATCTCTCTTTGAGCCGTGCGGGCTCTCGCAGCTGATAGCCTTTGCATACGGCACTATACCGGTCGCGCGCGCGACGGGAGGGCTCTGCGACACCGTAATAGACGCAGACGGCGCGGATGAAGGCAACGGCTTCCTCTTTTCGGACTACAGCGCCGGCGAGCTGAAAGGTGCCATCGGGCGCGCCCTTTCCGCAAGAAATGACACCTCACGATGGAAAAAAATAATTCAAAACGCTATGTCAAGAGATTCCTCCTGGAATATTCCGGCAAAAGAATACATTGAGCTCTACCGCGGGATCATTGAAGCGTAGCGGAAAAGCCTGCACGGCGTCTGCCGAGGCATAAAAACAGAAAATTATATATTGACAAAATCGATATCTCTGTATTACTATCGGCAAATGCAGTTGAGATTTATATATCTCTTCTGAAAAATGTTAATAAAGCGAAACGCTATGACGGAGTTACGTTTATCGCGGATAGGTCTACAGAGAGCCGGCGCGCAGGTGAGAGCCGGAACCGAAGAGCGGTGATACGGTCTCGCTCCAGAGCGGAATCCCCTAAGGCAATGCTGTTAAGGGATTACGGACTTCGCCGCGTGAGAGGCGTCAATGAGCGGCCGCGCAAGCGGCAATCAGGGTGGTACCGCGGGTTATCGTATATTCGTCCCTGAGGCATGGATATGCCTCGGGGACTTTGTTTTTATTCCAATAAGATGCGTTAAGGAGTGCATGACCGATGAAAAGGATAAGACTGACAGACATCACGCTTCGTGAAGCCACGAACAGGAAGGAAGGGGCTCTTTCCTTCAAAGAGATAATAGAAGTGGCGAAGATTCTTGACCGGCTCAACACGGATGTTATCAGCCTTGCTCCGATCGTGAACGAAAAGATCGATTCTCTGCTTGTGAGAACGATCTCATCCGCCGTGAAAAAAAGCGCTCTTTCGATACCTGTGGGTTACAGCGCGGCCGGAGTCAAAACGGCATGGGAAGCCGTTTCGGAGGCCGCTTCTCCGCGTCTTTACGTTGAAGTGCCGCTTTCCGCCGTCCAGATGGAGTTCGTATGCGGCAAAAAACCGGACGCGGTGATGGGAATGATCAGCGAGCTCGTAATCGAAAGCAGAAAATACTGCGCGGACGTGGAATTCGCGGCGGCCGACGCAACACGCACAGACGCGGAGTTTCTCTGGCAGGCGCTGCGCACCGCTGCCGCGGCAGGCGCCTCCACGGTAACTATATGCGACTCTGCAGGCACGATGATGCCTTTTGAGTTCGGCACATTTATCCGCAGCGCCTATGACAACGTTCCTGAACTTCATGACGTGACGCTTTCGGTGAAGTGCTCGGACGCTCTTTCGATGGCAGCCGCAAACGCGGTATCCGCTGTGGCCGCGGGCGCTGCCGAAGTCGCGGTCTCCGTGGGCGGCGGCTGCGCGCCGTCGCTCGAAAACGCAGCCGCGGTTATCAGAGCGCGCGGAGACGATCTCGGCTACTTCTGCAATATAAAATTAACGGAGCTGAACCGCTCGATAGCCCAGATGAACTGGATCACGCGTCCGGAGCGCAGCGGCACAAGCGCCTTCGAGACCGGCATGTCGATCTACGGCCCCTCCGACGTCACGCTCGACGCAAACGACGATATAGCGGCGGTCAGCAAGGCCGCGCTGCAGCTTGGCTACGAGCTCTCCGAGGAAGATATGGTAAAGGTCTACGACACATTCAAAAATGTCGCGGCGAAGAAATCCGTCGGCACGAAGGAGCTGGAAGCCATCATCGCGACGAGCGCGCTGCAGGTCCCGCCCTCCTATGAGCTGGAAAGCTTCGTTATAAACAGCGGCAACGTGATAAACGCCACGGCAAACATACGCTGCCGCCACAACGGAGAGGTCTGTACGGGGCTCGCTGCCGGGGACGGGCCGATAGACGCGGCGTTCCTTGCGATAGAGCAGATAACGGGCAGGCACTATGAGCTGGACGATTTCCAGATACAGGCCGTCACGGAGGGACGCGAAGCGATGGGCTCGACGCTCGTCAAACTGCGCTCCAACGGCAAGCTCTATTCCGGCAACGGCATTTCGACTGACATAATAGGTTCGAGCATAAGGGCGTATCTGAACGCGCTCAACAAGATTTCCTATGAGGAGAACAACATACAATGAAGCTTTCATTCTCGACATTCGGCTGGCGCGAACAGAGCTGGGAAGATTTCCGTACGATAGCCAAAGACTGCGGCTTCGCGGGAATAGAGATCCACAATATCCGCGCGCCAAAATTCCTGGAGAAAAACAGCGTCTTTGACGCTGCGCGCGCGAACGCGGTGCACCGCGAGCTTGCGGACGCCGGGCTTTCGATTCCCTGCATAGATGCATGGCACAATATAGCCGACCCTTCCGCCTTTGACGAAAACTGCGCGGAGATATCGGATTACATCAAAACAGCGAAGAGCCTGCGCATCCCCTATGTGCGCATCGCGGCAAAAGAGACCGGCCGTACCGACGAGGAGGAGCGCGCCGCTGTAGTTGCCGTGATAGAAAAAATGCTGCCCGAAGCGCTTGAAGCGGGCGTCACGCTGCTTATCGAGACGATCGGCATCTATTCTGATACCGACAGGCTCTGCGATGTGCTGAACTCATTTGCCTGCGACAACCTCTCGGCGCTGTGGGACATACAGCATACGTTCCGCGACGCTGGCGAAGCGCCGGAAAAGACCGTCAAGAACCTGGGCGCGCACATCAAGCACGTGCACATTAAAGATTCCACAGTCACAGAGGACGGGAAAATGGAGTACCGCCTCGTATGCGAAGGCAGCCTGCCGATAGAGGACATGATGCACGCTCTTTACTCGCTCAACTACGACGGCTTCATTTCGATGGAATGGAATCCGGAGTGGATGCCCGATATCGAGAGCCTTGAGCTGATAGCGCTGCATTTCGTCAACACGATGAACCGCTTCGGGAACCCGGCGAGGATGGTAAAGAAAAAGAGGCTTTATGAGAACAAGCGCGGGACCGGGCTTTTCCCGTGGCAGAAGGACAGGCTGATAGAAAAGACCTTCGGTCAGGTGCTTGACCGCATAGTCGAAGAATTCCCCGACCAGTACGCGTTCAAATACACGACGCTCAATTACACGCGCACCTACTCCGAATTCCGCGACGACGTAGACGAGTTCGCGCGAGTCCTGATATCGCTCGGAGTAAAAGCGGGCAGCCATGTGGCCATATGGGCGACGAACCTCCCGCAGTGGTATATAACGTTCTGGGCGACCACGAAGATTGGCGCGGTGCTGGTCACGGTAAACACCGCTTACAAGATCCACGAAGCCGAATATCTGCTGCGCCAGTCGGACACGCATACGCTGGTCATGATAAAGGGCTACCGCGATTCTAAGTACGACGAGATAATAAGCGAGCTCTGCCCGGAGCTGGAGCATACCGCTCCCGGCAAGCCGCTTGCCTGCCGCCGCCTTCCCTTCCTTCGCAACGTGATAACGGTCGGCTTCAGGATGAAGGGCTGCCTCACGTGGGAAGAGTCGCTGATGCGCGCGCATCTGACGCCCGCTGAAGAGGTGCGCCGCATGGCCTCCGAGGTAAACATCCACGACGTCTGCAACATGCAGTATACGAGCGGCACGACCGGATTCCCCAAAGGCGTAATGCTCACGCACTACAACGTAGTCAACAACGGCAAATGCATAGGAGACAGGATGGACCTCTCCACCGCGGACAGAATGATGATACAGGTGCCGATGTTCCACTGCTTCGGCATGGTGCTTGCGATGACGGCGTCGATGACGCATGCGGCCACGCTCTCGCCGCTGCCGTACTTCTCCACGAAATCGTCGCTTGCCTGCATCAATCAGGAGAGGATCACCTGCTTCCACGGCGTTCCCACGATGTTCATAGCTATGATGGAGCACGAGGACTTCCCGAAGACGGACTTCTCATATATGCGCACCGGGATAATGGCGGGAAGCCCCTGCCCGATATCCAAGATGCGCGACGTCGTCGAAAAAATGAACATGAAAGAGATAGTGATAGTCTACGGCGAAACGGAGGCGTCTCCGGGCTGCACGATGAGCGACACAGGAGACTCGCTCGAAGTCCGCGTGGAAACGGTGGGACATGCACTGCCGGAGATAGAATGCCGCATCATCGATCCCGAGACAGGTGAGGAGCTCCCGGACGGAGTGCCCGGCGAATTCGTCGCGCGCGGCTACAACATAATGAAAGGCTACTACAAGATGCCTGAGGCGACCGCCGCGGCTATAGACGCAGACGGCTGGCTGCACACCGGCGATATGGCCTGCCGCACGCCGGACGGCAACTACAAGATCACGGGACGCCTGAAAGACATGATAATAAGAGGCGGAGAGAACATTTATCCGAAGGAGCTTGAGGAATTCCTCTACTCGCACCCGAAGGTAAAGGACGTACAGGTGATCGGCGTCCCGGACGAAGGGCTCGGCGAAGAGATAATGGCCTGCATCGTCCTCAAAGAGGGCGAGAGCGCCACGGCCGACGAACTCAGGCAGTTCTGCCTCTCGCATATCGCGCGCCATAAATGCCCGCGCTATTTCGATTTTGTAAGCGATTTTCCTATGAACGCGGCCGGAAAGATACTAAAATACAAGATGCGCGAAGAGGCCGTCAAAAAGCTCGGCCTTGAGAAGGCGGCGGCAGTGAAGACCGCGTGACGCGCCGTAATACCCGAGATATCCGGAAGGAGAAGCATTGACGGAAATGAATGATAAAAAGCTGTCAGTAATGGATGGAAACGAAGCAGCCGCCTACATCGCCTACGCGCTTACCGAAGTGGCTGCGATATACCCGATAACTCCGTCGTCGCCCATGGCCGAAAAAACAGACGTATGGGCTGCAAAGGGCAAAAAGAATATTTTCGGGCAGACAGTCTCCCTGATAGAGATGCAGTCCGAGGCCGGAGCCGCGGCCGCCGTCCACGGCGCGGTAGAGACCGGGGCGCTTGCGGCGTCGTTTACGTCGTCGCAGGGGCTGATGCTTATGATACCGGTGCTGCACAGGCTTTCCGGGCAGCGCCAGCCGGCGGTGCTGCATGTCGCGGCAAGGACGGTGGGAACTCATGCCTTTTCGATCTTCGGCGATCACTCCGACGTCATGAACTGCCGCCAGTGCGGGCTTGCGATGCTCTCCACCGGGAGCGTTCAGGAAGTTATGGACCTGGCAGGCGTCGCGCACCTTTCGGCGATAAAGGCGCGCATTCCTTTTATGCACTTCTTCGACGGATTCCGCACATCACATGAGATAGACAAGATAGAAGTGCTTCCGTACGACGTGCTGGGAAGACTGCTCGACAGAAAGGCGCTTGCGGCGTTCCGCGCGGCGTCCCTCAATCCGGAGCATCCTGTGATGCGCAGCACTGTGCAGAACCCCGACATCTATTTCCAGGTGCGCGAGGCGAGCAACGGCTTTTATGACGCTCTGCCTGATATAGTTGAGGAATATATGCGGGGCATAAGCGAGGCAGTGGGGCGTGAATATCATCTCTTCAACTATTACGGCGCGCCCGACGCGGAAGAGGTCGTTATAGCCATGGGCTCGGTGAGCGGCGCAGCACAGGAGGCCGTCGACTGGCTCAACGCGCACGGCAGAAAGACCGGATATATCCAGGTGCATCTCTACCGCCCCTTCTCGCTTAAGCACTTCGCCGCAGTCCTTCCGGCCTCTGTGAAAAAGATAGCCGCCCTTGACAGGACCAAGGAAATGGGAGCAAACGGAGGACCTCTCTATCAGGACGTATGCACCGCGGCCGTGGAGCTTGGCATGCGCGGCCTTAAGATAGTCGGCGGCCGCTACGGGCTCTCTTCAAAGGACACGGATACGACGCAGCTTATAGCCGTATTTGACAATCTTGCGAAAGACGAGCCGAAAAACAGCTTTACGATAGGCATAAACGACGACGTGACCCATCTTTCGCTGCCGCTCGGAGAGCCGGTATACCCGGACGGAGAAAAGCAGATGTCCTTCAAATTCTGGGGTCTCGGCGGAGACGGAACGGTCGGAGCGAACAAAAATACCGTCGACATCATAGCCGGGCACACGGATAAGTACGGGCAGGCATACTTCGAATATGACGCGAAAAAATCACTCGGAGTCACGATATCGCATCTGCGCTTCTCGGATGAGCCGATCCGTTCGTCCTACCTTGTGAAGAGGGCCGATTTCATAGCCGCTCACAATCAGACCTACATCCAGAACTACGATATAGTAAGCGAGCTGAAGGAGGGCGGAACGATCCTTCTCAACTGCCCGTGGAACAGGGATGAGCTCGAAGAGAAGATACCGGCCGATATACGCCGCAAACTGGCGCATAAGAAGGCAAAACTTTATATAATAAACGCTACCAAAATAGCCGAAAAGCATCACCTCGGCAGCCATGTCAACATCCCGCTGCAGTCGGCCTTCTTCCATCTCACTAAGATAATCCCGATAGAAGACGCGAAAAAGTATATGGCGGAAGCTGTGCGCAAAACATTTTTCGCGAAGGGCGACGACGTCGTCAACAACAACATAGCGGCTATCGAAGACGGCGGGGCGATGCTCGAAAAAGTGGAGATACCGCAGATCTGGATGAACGCCTGCGACGCGCCGCGGAAGAAAGAGCGCAGAGGCGCACCAGAGATAGTTTCAAAGCTGCTTGACCCGATAAACAGACAGCAGGGAGACCTGCTGCCGGTAAGCGCCTTCAAGGGCTATGAAGACGGGACTGTCGAACTGGGACTTACCGCCTTTGAGAAGCGCGCGATAGCGGTAAACGTGCCGGAGTGGGATCCGTCGCGCTGCATACAGTGCAACCGCTGCTCATACGTCTGTCCGCACGCGGTTATTCGTCCGTATCTGCTTACTGATGAGGAAAAGGAAAAAGCTCCGGAGGGCTTCCTCACTGCTCCCGCCGCAGGCATGAAGGGACTTCACTTCTCTATGCAGATAAGCCGCGACGACTGCACCGGCTGCGGAAGCTGCGTCTCCGTCTGCCCAGCCGTGCCTCGTCCCGGCGGAGCAAAAGATAAAGCACTTTCGATGGTGCCGATAGGAAAGTCCCTCTCCCTGCCCGCGCAGTGGGAATACGCGCTTTCGCTGCCCGATAAATATGCCGGAGATAAATGGAGCGTAAAGGGCAGTCAGTTTAAGACGCCGCTGCTTGAATTCTCCGCCGCCTGCGCCGGCTGCGGCGAAACGCCCTACGCTAAGCTTATGACGCAGCTCTTCGGAGAGCGCGTCTACTGGGCGAACGCGACCGGATGCTCGCAGGCATGGGGCGGCGCGATGCCCGGCATCCCCTATACGAAGAACAAAGAAGGCAAGGGACCGGCCTGGTCGAACTCGCTCTTTGAGAACAACGCGGAGTTCAGCCTCGGCATGTTCCTTTCGGTAAGACAGCAGCGCGAAGCACAGAAGCTGCGCGCCGAGAGGCTGCTTGCGTCCGATATTTCAGAAGATCTGAAAAAAGCGCTCACGGAGTGGCTTGCGTCATTCGATGATTTTGACGCATCGGCCGCGTCCGCAAAGAAGCTCACCGCGGCGCTCGAAGCCGCGCCTGAGAGCTGCGATATCCGCGCGATGCTTGAAAACCGCGATCATCTTTCCAAAAAGTCATTCTGGATGTACGGCGGCGACGGCTGGGCATACGACATCGGCTTCGGCGGGCTCGACCATGTCTTTGCGATGGGAGAGAACGTCAACGCGCTTATAGTCGACACGGAAGTATACTCGAACACCGGAGGGCAGTCCTCAAAATCGACGCCGATAGGCGCTGTCGCGCAGTTCTGCACGAGCGGCAAGAAGGTAGCGAAAAAAGACCTTGGCGCGATGCTTATGACCTACGGCAACATCTATGTGGCCCAGGTCGCGATGGGCGCCGACATGAACCAGTTAGTGAAGGCTCTGCGCGAGGCGGAGGAGTATGACGGCCCCTCTGTGATAATCGCCTACGCGCCCTGCATGTCGCACGGTATAAAGCGCGGCATGGGCAGCGCGCAGGAGGAGATGAAGCGCGCTGTGGAATCCGGCTACTGGATACTCTACCGCTACGACCCGCGCAAGGAAAAGCCTCTTACGATAGATTCGAAGGCCCCGTCGATGGGCTACGAGGAATTCCTCGACGGCGAAGTGCGCTATGCGGCGCTCAAGCGCACCTTCCCGGACAACGCGAAGAAATATTTCAGCAAAGGCGCGTCCGACGCCGCTGCAAGATACGCAAAATACAAGCATATGGAAGAAAATCAGCAGCAGAAGCCTCAGCAGGCAGCCGAAGGAAAAGTTCGGTAAAGTACAGCTGCCGGAACCGGCAATGGTTTAGTCCGATAACATAGAAGACGGAGGGAAAACGATGGAATTCAAAGAAGTGATCAGGAAACGTTATTCCTGTAAGAAATACGGCAGCCGCCGGGTCGAGCCGGAGAAGTTAGCGGCAGTTCTGGAGGCAGGCCGACTCGCGCCGACTGCCAAGAACCTGCAGGAGCAGCATATTTATGTCCTGCAGAGCCCGGAGACACTGGCAAAGATCGACGGCATCACGCCCTGCCGCTATGGCGCGCCGGTCGTTTTAGTCGTGGCCTTTGACAAGAACAATGTTTTCACTTATCCCGGCGGGAAACGCGATTCCGGTGCGGAGGACGCTGCCATCGTGGCCACACACATGATGCTTGCTGCTGCCGATGAAGGACTGGACAGCTGCTGGCTGAATTTCTTCGATCCGGAAAAAGCCGCGGAAGCGCTGGACCTTCCTGAAAATGAGGAGATTCTTATGCTGATGGACATAGGATACGCCGCGGAAGGCGCAGGTCCTCTGGCAAACCATGATTCAAGAAAACCGCTTTCGGAGACTGTGAGCCGGCTGTAATAAGCCTTCGGAATCATAATTCACACGCCCGTTCTCACAGATGATGCATATCAGCCTTTCACATCCCGTGGAGGGCTGATTTTTTACGCTCGGGAGCAGCAGGGAACGATAAGCCGGAACCGGTGCGGCAGCCCGCGTCATCCGTAATTCCAATGACAACCAAGCGCCGAGTGCGGTAAAATCGTTTGCAAAGAGACCGAAAGGAAGCATGTCATGTACCTATGGATCACGGCAGCAGCCGCCGCTTATTTCGTTAAGGGCTTATGCGGTTTTGCCAACACGCTGGTGTTTACATCCATATTGAGCTTCGGCGCGTCGAACGCAAGCATCTCGCCGATCGACCTGCTGCTGGGCTGTCCTTCGAATCTGATCCTCACCTGGGAAAACCGCAAAAACCTTGATAAGAAAATCTGGCTCCCTTTGGCGGCATTGGTGCTGGCCGGCAGCATCCCCGGCGCATTTATGCTGAAAAATGTGGATGTTAGAGCCATCAAACTGGTGTTTGGCGTCGCGGTCGTCGTGATCGGTTCGGAAATGCTTTTACGGGATCAAAGCAGGAAGCGCGGCAGATCTTCCGGGGCGGCGCTGGCCGTGATCGGTTTAACTGCGGGCGTGCTGTGCGGGCTGTTCGGCGTGGGGGCCCTGCTTGCGGCCTATGTAAGCCGCGTGACAGATACCGACGGTTCCTTCAAGGCTAATATCAGCGCGGTGTTTATCACAGACAATATATTTCGCATCATCCTTTATACGGCTTTGGGCCTGCTTACGCCGGATACGGTAAGAACCGTTCTGCTGCTTGTCCCTTTTGCGCTGCTGGGCCTCTTTGCCGGCATCAAATGCAGCAGATGCATGAACGAAAAGCTCGTCCGCAAGATCGCTACCGTGCTGCTCATCCTCTCGGGATTCTCGCTGATTCTGAAAAATCTGTAAAAACCGGGGTAATGTCATAACCGAATAGATCGGTCTCAATCCTTTGCTGATATGGCGGAGTTAAAGCATCTGTGACACAGTCAGGCCGCCGGATTTTTTTGGCGGTCTTTATAATTGCGTCGTCCCGGTATGCGTCTTTTCCAGAGCAGGCTGTCAGCTCAGGTGCGAAATTTAAAAAATTTTACAGTTTCGGAAGTGCGTATGGGAACTGCCCGGCGGCGCAAATCGCAAGAATAATCCCCGGCAAAGAATAGATTATTTACATTCTTTCATGATAAATTATATACTGTAAAAATCAATGTAAATTTGCACAGGAGTCACGGCATGGCCGCAGCATGGGAAAACTGCTGCATATGCAGGTTATCCGGGACATAAGCCGGTCCGGGTCAGCTAAAACGAGTAATCAAGCAGACTGGAATTACCCGCAATTAATTCAATTATGTGGGGAGGAGAGCGGTATGACACCTGAAGAAAGAGCCCGGCAGCTGATAGATGCACGGCTTGAAAAGTCCGGATGGATCATACAGGATTTCCGGAGCGTTAATCCTGTGGCGTCACTCGGCGTGGCTGTCAGGGAATATCCCACCGACACCGGGCCGGTCGATTACGCTTTGTTTGTCGAAGGCAAGCCTGTCGGCGTGATAGAAGCAAAAAAGGATGAGCTCGGGGAAAACATTACCGCAGTCGAAGGACAGTCCGAGCGCTATGCCAACAGTACCTTCAAATATATAAAAAACGATCATAAGATTCGCTTCGCGTATGAGGCCACAGGTCAGATCACGCGCTTTACGGATTATAATGACATAAAATACCGTTCCCGCCGCATATTCTCATTTCACAGGCCGGAAACGCTGCGTGCGTTGCTTTCAAGTAAAGATACGATCCGCAATAATATGAAACATTTCCCCGCCTTTGATACGACCGGTTTCCGTAAATGCCAGATTACGGCCATTAAGAATCTGGACGCTTCCTTCGCCGACAATCGCCCCAGGGCGCTGATGCAGATGGCAACGGGCGCCGGCAAGACGTTTACTGCGATCACGGCGGCATACCGTCTGTTGAAATTCGGCAAAATGCGCCGCATTCTGTTCCTTGTTGACACCAAATCGCTGGGAGAACAGGCTGAGCGTGAATTTCGTGCTTACAGACCGAATGATGACAACCGCTCTTTTGCGGAGCTTTACGGCGTGAGCCGGCTGAACAGTTCCTATATTCCAAACGACGTCCAGATCTGCATCAGCACCATCCAGCGGATGTACTCCATCCTCAGGGGTGAAGAGATGGACGAATCCGCAGAGGAAGAGTCCCTTTTCGAGCAGAACGGAGCCGATGCGCAGGCTACGAAAGAGGTCGTCTATAACGAAAAATATCCGCCGGAGTTCTTTGACTGCATTATTGTCGATGAATGCCACCGGTCGATCTATAACGTATGGAATCAGGTGCTGGAGTATTTCGACGCTTTTATCATAGGCCTTACCGCCACGCCGGACAAGCGCACCTTTGCATTTTTCAATCAGAATATCGTCAGCGAATATTCCAGAGAACAGGCGATCATTGACGGCGTTAACGTGGGAGAAGATATATTCCTCATTGAGACCGACGTCACGAAAAACGGCGCTCATATCATGAAGCAGCAGATCGAGTACCGTGACCGTCTGACGCGCGCAAAGCGCTGGAAACAGATGGACGAGGATATCGATTACAACGCTTTAAATATGGACCGGGATGTTGTCAATCCGAGCCAGATCCGAACCGTCATACGGACTTTCAAAGAATGCCTACGGACGCTGCTCTTCCCTTACCGCCGCGAGGTGCCGAAAACGCTGATTTTTGCCAAGACCGACAGCCACGCGGACGATATCATTCAGATCGTACGGGAAGAGTTTGGGGAAGGCAATGAGTTCTGTCAGAAGATCACATGTCAGGCGGATCGTCCGGAGAGCGTTCTCAGCGCTTTTCGCAATGACTACTTCCCCCGCGTTGCCGTCACCGTTGATATGATCGCTACCGGCACGGACGTGAAGCCCATAGAGTGCCTGATCTTTATGCGCGACGTCCGCAGCAGGAATTATTTTGAGCAGATGAAAGGGCGCGGCACGCGCACGCTCGGCAAAGACGATCTGCAAAGAGTGACGCCTTCCGCCTCCGAAAACAAAGACCATTTTGTGATCGTAGACGCCGTCGGCGTTACGAAATCCAAAAAGACCGAGACCAGAACGCTGGAGCGAAAGCCCTCCGTCAGCCTGAAAGAGCTGATGCTGAATGTTGCGATGGGCGCTAAAGATGACGATACGAAGATACGCTCACGTCGCTTGCGAACCGGTTGATTCGCCTGAACAGCCGGATGACGGAGCGGGAACGCGCCGAGTTCAGCGATACGGTAGGCAGCAGCGCCGGCACTATCGCTCAGCGCCTTCTGGACGCCTTTGATCCGGACGTCATTTCCGCAAAGGCCGGCGTAGACCTCTCCGACGATCATGAGCCGACCGAAGACGAACGGCGCCGAATGGATGAGGCAAAGAACGGACTGATCAAAGAGGCTGTGCAGCCGTTCTTTGATCCGGATATCCGGGATTATATCGAGAATGTGCGGCGCAGCCATGAACAGATTATAGATTCAGTGAATACCGATTCAGTGCTTTTTGCCGGGTACGATGCCGATAAACAGGCAAACGCCGACAGTATTATCGAGACATTCCGTGAATTCATAGAGAAAAACAGGGACGAGATTCTTGCGCTGCGCATCATTTACGACCAGCGGTACAAGGACAGGCCGATGGTTATCGGGCAGCTCAAAGCGCTCTATGAAAAGCTGAAGTCTCAGAACATCACCATAGAACGCCTGTGGGACTGCTATGCGATCAAAAGGCCTGAAAAAGCAAAGCGCAGCGCCGCGGCGCAGATCGCCGACCTCATCTCCATCATCCGCTTTGAGATGGGCTATGCAGATAATCTTGCTCCGTTTGCGGACAGGGTGAATTATAATTTCATGCAGTGGACGCTGCGCCGCAATGCCGGCAGCGTGCATTTTACCGAAGAACAGATGGAATGGCTGCGGCTGATCAAGGATCATATAGCCGTTTCGCTCAGCATTGAGCCGGAAGACCTCGATCTCAGCCCCTTTGACAGAAAAGGCGGCTTGGGGCGGTTTTATGATGTGTTTGGCGATAACTATAAGGCGGTTTTGCAGGAAATGAACGTGGAACTGGTGGCATAAGGAGGAAAAATATTGGAATTAATTGAATTGGGCTCAATTCTCAAAATAGAAAAAGGGAAAAAACCTGTCAACCAAGCTACTGAGCCCAAGGACGGCTACCTGCCTTATGTTGATATTGACGCTTTTGAAAATGGTGTAATAAAAAAGTATACTGATGGTAATAGATGCACACCATGTGATAATGGCGATATCCTGATTGTTTGTGATGGTTCTCGGTCTGGTCTTGTAGGGAAAGCGATAAAAGGATATATTGGCTCTACCCTTGCTAAAATTTCTGCGCCCGGCTTAAGTAATGATTATCTGTACTATTTTGTACAAGGGAAATATGCCCTGTTAAACACACGAAAAAAAGGTACGGGGACTCCGCATTTGGATCCTGAAATGCTGAAAAAGCAAAAGTTGATTGTTCCTGATTTAATAGAACAAGAGCGCATTGTTGCCCAGATTGAAGAAATGTTTTCTCAGCTCGACGCCGGTGTGGAAACACTGAAAAAGACAAAAGCACAACTTGCGGTGTATCGGCAAGCCGTCTTGAAAGAGGCGTTTTCATCTTACCGTGAAGCAAAAACTGTTGAAATTGCAGAGATTGTAGACGATATTCGCATTGGCCCATTTGGAACGATGTTGCATAGAAGCGACTACATAAGTAACGGCATACCTGTAATCAATCCGCAGCATATAAAAGGCGGAAAAGTAATTTCAAGCCCTTCGGTATCTATTTCGAAGGAAAAAGCTACAGAACTCTCAGCCTATATGCTGAAAACAAATGATATTATCATGGGGCGCAGAGGCGAGATGGGTAGAAGTGCAGCCATAACTGATATGGAAAATGGCTGGATTTGCGGAACGGGGAGCATATTGTTTCGCCTGAAGCCTGAATTTGATTCGGTATTCTATGCACAGTTATTATCAAGCCCAGATGTCGTTCATTATCTTGAAGAACATGCGACGGGTACAACGATGAAGAATTTAAATGAGGACATTGTTCAGCATATTCCCGTTCCATTTATTACTGCTGAATTTCAAAAAGAGATTACATTAAATATTGAAAGCAAAATGTCTGTCTGTGACAGCCTCGAACAGACCGTGGATGCCACCCTGCAGCAAGCGGAATCCATGCGGCAGAGCATTCTAAAGCAAGCGTTTGAGGGGTGCATATAAAAGTGAGAAAGGAACGAACTTTATATTACCGCAAGCCAATTGTTTTGACTGAAGATAGACTGATTGAAGTGCATCAGATCGTTTTAAAACGATGCAGCCATATTGCTTACAGCGCAACGGCTAAAGATGGTTTGTCCATTGAATTCTCTTCCTTCGACGAGCTTCAAAAGTATTCTAATTTTGGAAAAGAAAGAATTACTTCTCTGATAATAGAGGGGCGATTAGATGACTATTCTCGTTCTATAATTATTACTTTCTCCCCAAGCTTTCCATATAAAAGAGGAACCGTATCCTACAGATATGCGTTTAATGACTCTGATATGGAAGCTGCTTTTGTAAAAGAGATGCAAGTATTTTTAGAAAAAGCAACAGAGTACAATGCTCAGTTTGTCATATGTGAAGCTTTAACACTGCTTGTGTTATATGCTGCTGTTGCGGTGTTCTCACTAATTTGGGTCAGAAGAGCAACAGCAATACCTATTGCAATAGCTTTTTCTCTGTCTTTATGCTATATTGCAACATTCATTTTTGACCTTATATCAAAGTACTTTTGGAAGAAAATATTTCCTTCTGTTGTTTATTGTTGGGGTGAAGAGAAGCAGCGATACGAAAACCACAAAGATTTACGATCTAAAATCTTCTGGGTCGTTATCGTTGGTATTTTGATTGCTTTTGTCGTGGGTTACTATTTCAAAATCAAGTAAAATAGCATTATAAAAAGGAGATAAGCTCCATGTCTGAACAAACATCATCCATCATCTCCAAAGTCTGGGGCATGTGCGGCCCGCTGCGTGACGACGGAGTTTCATACGGTGATTATCTGGAGCAGCTAACATATCTTATTTTCCTGAAAATGTCCGACGAGTACTCAAAACCGCCGTACAGCCGCGATACCGGCATCCCCGAGGGCTTCGGCTGGGCGGATATGAATACGCTTACCGGCGCCGCTCTGGAAGAACAGTACAAAAAGACTATGGAAAAGCTCGGCGAGCAGGGAGGCATCCTCGGCCAGATATTCAAAGGTGCGATCAACAAGGTCAGCAACGCCGCTGTCCTTTACCGAATCGTGCAGATGATAGATAAAGAAAAATGGGTCTCCATGTCCTCGGACGTAAAGGGCGAGATATACGAAGGCCTGCTGCAGAAAAACGCCGAAGACGTGAAATCCGGCGCGGGACAGTATTTTACCCCCCGTCCGTTGATTCAGGCAATGGTGGCCTGCGTGAGACCGGAACCGATGAAGACGATAGCCGATCCCTGTTGCGGCAGCGGAGGGTTTTTCCTTGCCGCACAATCCTTCCTTGCCGACCCGGGGAATTATGCTCTTGACCGTGAGCAGAAGGAATTTCTCAAAAATGAAACTTTTTACGGGAATGAGCTTGTAGCGTCCACTTTCAAACTGTGCCTGATGAATCTGTATCTGCACAACATAGGCGATATTTACGGCACTGTCCCGGTCGCTCAGGGCGATTCGCTGCTTGCCGATCCCGGGTACCGTGTGGACTACGTTCTCACCAACCCGCCGTTCGGCAAGAAATCCTCTCTTACCTTTACCAATGAGGAGGGTGAACAGGAGGAAGAGGATCTCGTTTATAACAGGCAGGATTTCTGGACGACCAGCAGCAACAAGCAGCTCAATTTCGTGCAGCACATCAATACGATTCTGAAAGCGACCGGCAAAGCAGTAGTGGTCGTGCCGGACAACGTTCTGTTTGAGGGCGGCGCCGGTGAGATCATTCGAAAAAAGCTGCTGAAGACATGCGACCTGCATACGATTCTCCGGCTGCCTACCGGCATCTTCTATAAGCCCGGCGTCAAGGCAAATGTGATTTTCTTCGACAAGCGCCCGGCAAGCGCCGAGACACAGACAAAAACTGTATGGATCTATGATTTCCGCACCAACATCCACTTTACGCTGAAGCAAAACCCGATGCGGTTTTCCGATCTGCAGGATTTCATTCGCTGCTACCACCCGGAGAACCGCTTCGAGCGCACCGAAACATGGAGCGTGGAGAATCCGGACGGCCGCTGGCGTAAATTCGGCGTCGATGAGATTCTGGAGCGGGACAAGACCAGCCTCGATATCTTCTGGATCAAAGATAAGTCCCTTGCCGATCTGGATAACCTCCCCTCTCCCGATGTGCTGGCGGACGAGATCATCGAAAACCTGCAGAGCGCTTTGGAGAGCTTTCAGGATCTGAAAGCACAGCTGAAGTAAAGATGGACAGCAGACAAACCGGATACGAAGGCCATCGCGGAACGGCCGCATGATTTTGATAAAAACCGTTTTTTGCGGTGCCGGCTGTTACTTCTTCCAGATAAATACGAAGGCAAATCTCCCGCCGGTGAGTGCTAACTTTGCTATAATATGATATCCTAAACTATTATCACGCGCTTTGATGCGCGCATCGACGAGGTGGTCTTTGTTGAGTTCTGACGTAGCGGGCAGTATTATCCTGCTTGCGGTGCTTCTGGTCTTTTCGATGTATTTTTCCATGACTGAAACGTCCATCACCGCGGCAGGCAAAGGAAAGCTGCTGGCGATGGCCGATGATTATCCGCACCGCAGGAAAGGCCTGCTGTGGCTCTCCGATAACATCGCCAAGGCCATAAATGTTACGCTTATCGGAAACAATCTTGTAAACATCGGAGCATCGGCTGCGGCTACTGCCGCTGCGATATCGCTCTTCGGCTCGGCCGGTCCGCTTGCCGCGGTCGCCGTAATGACGGTGCTTATCGTCATATTCTGCGAGATCATTCCCAAAAACATAGCGATAGCAAAAAGGGAGAATGTGCTGCTTTTCTGCCTCCCGTTCCTCCGCGTCTGCAATTTCGTGCTGGCGCCCGTCACTTTTATCATGCAGATGATACTGAAGATAATCGGGAAAATAACGGGAACGGATATGGTCTCCTACAGTTCGCTGATATCCCGCGAGGAGATAGACCATATAGTGAGCGAGAGCAGCGCGGGCGGCGCACTTGAGGAAGAGGAGCGCAAGATGATTCACGGTGTGATAGCGTTCGAGGATACGCGCGTCTCCGAGGTAATGGCGCCGCGCACGGATATGTACGCGATAGACGAAAGCGACGGAGCCGAGGAAGCGGTTAAGATATTCATCGAAAGCGGGCACTCGCGCATCCCCGTCTATAATGAGGACGTCGACAACATAACGGGCATACTGTACGCAAAAGACCTCTTAGCTCCGCTCTCCCGCGGGGAGAAGGATATCAGCGTGCGCAGCATCATGAGAAAGCCGATGTATGTGCCTGAAACGATGAAGACGGACGAAGTGCTGGACATAATGAAGAAATCGCGCAAGCATATGGCGATAGTCGTTGACGAATATGGCGGCACGGCCGGGCTTGTCACGCTCGAAGACCTTATCGAGGAGATAATCGGAGACATACAGGACGAATACGATAAAGAGACGCCGGATATAATCAAAGAAAGAGACGGCTCCTATATCGTGCAGGGACAGGTGAACCTGGAAGATCTCTCCGAGGCGCTCGGCTATCCGTTTGACAACATATTCGAAGAGGTCGACACGCTTGCCGGTATGATTCTTGAGATAACGGGCAACTTCCCGTCGAGCGGACAGGTCGTCGCCTACGGCCCGTGGGAGATAAAGGCGCTGAACGTGCAGAACCACCGCATCCTGGAAGCAAGGATAAAATACATCGGCGAAAACAAAGAAAACGACGAAGAAAAGCAGCAGGGCGCGGGGCGCTGAAGCTGCTCCCCGGCATCGTAATGAGCACGGAAGGAAGATCATTCAAAAAAACGGCGGCTGCGGCGCTTATCTGCGCGGTCGTTGTTTTTTTATGCCTTAACAGGCTGCTTCCCGATAAAAAAGCCGAAGAAGCACGGGGAGATTATTTCTTCCTCGGCACCGTCGTGCACATAAGCGTTTACGGGCAGGGCAAAGACTTCCTGAGTGAGGAGCTTGCTGGGCTTGAAGCCGAGGGAAAACGCCTCGAAAAGCTCTTTTCGGCTAATATCCCCGAGTCGGATGTAAGGCGTGCCTCGGACGGGCAGGGCAAGTGGGTGGAGGTGTCCGAAGAGACTTATGCGCTTGTAAAACGCGCTGTTGATCTGTCTGAGGATACGGACGGCGCTTTCGACCCGGCGCTCGGAAGGATAACAAAGCTCTGGAAGATAGGAAGCGACGGGGCCCGCGTGCCGGAAGAAGAGGAGATACGCGCGGCGCTTCGCTGCTGCGGCTGCAAAGATATCGAGCTGAAAGAAGACGACGGGGCTTATTTTATAAAAGTCACAGGCGGCGCTTTGATAGATCTCGGCGGCATAGCCAAGGGGCGCGTCGCCGACATTATGGTAAAAAAGCTTGCGGATGACGGCATTAAAAGCGCTCTTATAGATCTGGGCGGCAACCTTGCCGTGACAGGGGAGCGCCCCGGCGGCGGGAAGTGGCGCCTCGGCATCCAGACGCCGGAGAGGCCGCGCGGAGAATATTTCGGCACTGTGTCGGTATCCGACTGCTCTGTAGTGACGTCAGGCGCTTATGAGAGGTATCTGGAAAAAGACGGCGTGCGCTGGCATCATATCTTCGACCCCTCCACAGGACGCCCAACCGATTCTGATTTTTCCTCAGTCACAGTGATAGACAGGGATTCGACAAAAGCCGACGCGCTGAGCACGGCGCTTTTCGTTATGGGGCGGGACGGCGCAGACGGATATCTTAAGGAGCATAAAGACATTGCCGCGGTATTTCTGCTAAAAGGGGAAAAGCGGGTGCTTGTGACGGAAGCGGCACGCTCTGTCTTCACGGCCGCGGACGCCTCTCTTTCTGTCGGCGATATAGGAGGCGCGGGAAAATGAAGCGCGGCGACAGGATAATGGCGCTGATAACCGGAGCGGGCGCGCTTATGATGGCAGCCGGGCTTCTTATGAGAGGCCCGGAAAACACGGCTTCCGCGCGCACGGCGGAGATAGTTGTCGGGGGGCAGGTCCTGCATCAGATAGCGCTTAACGGCAGGCCGCGCGAGATACGCGTGGAAACGCCGGAAGGTTTCAACATAATAAAGACGGACGGCAGAGGCGCTGCAGTGATATCCGCGGACTGTCCGGACGGCTCCTGTATCCGCATGGGGCGAATAACGCGCCCGGGGACAAGCGCGGTATGCCTGCCGCACCGGCTGCTGCTGCGGATCAGAGACAAGCGCGGAAATGGCGAGGTCGACAGCGTGACATGGTGAGGCCTTTTCGCAAGTGCATGAAAGCGGTAAAACATTGAATAACACACGCAGAATCGTACTGACAGGACTTTTTACGGCTTGCGCGTTTGCGGTGAATATCGCGGAGAGCGCGTTCCCGATGCCGCTGCCCGGCGTAAAGCTCGGGCTTGCGAACGCCGTAGCGCTCTGCGCGCTTGTTCTGCTCGGCGCAAAAGAAGCCTTTATCGTCACGCTGCTGCGCGTCTTTCTTTCATGGCTTGCTTCAGGAAATGTCTTTTCGCTTGCGTGCAGCCTTGGCGGCGCTGTGCCCGCCGTCGCGGTGATGTCTCTGCTTTACGGAAAGCTCAGCGACGACCTTTCGATGCCGTGGATAAGCGTGGCAGGCGCCTGGGCCTTCAACGCGGGGCAGATCGCCGTGGTATCGTATATAGTGAAGGATCTGAGGATAGCGTTCTATATACTGCCTCTTCTTGTGGCAGGCACCGCAGCCGGGTGGGCTACGGGGCTTCTGGCGCAGAGCGTATGCAAAAAGCTGGGAGGAAAGATAAATGAAGATATCGATAGACAGTGAAGTGCTGAAAAACTTTCCAGACGCAAGAATCGGCTGGCTTCGCGCCTCGATAAATAACGGAAAAGGCTCGGCGCGCATCGAGAACTTGAAAAAAAGCTTAAGAGGCCGCCTCGAAGATATCGGTCTCAGCGTGGAAACGATAGCCGCTCACCCTGATATCCGCCGCTGGCGCGAAACGTTCTCGAAGATGGGAGTCAAACCGAGCAAATACAGGTCTTCCATCGAAGCTCTGCTGCGCCGGGTATTCAGGGAAGAACTGTGGAGCGTTTCGGACGTGGTGGACTGCTACGACTGCGTATCGGCGCTCAGCCTGCTGCCGATGGGAGCCCACGATATGGCAAAACTCAAAGGCGGTATGACGCTTCGCTACGCAAAAGAGGGGGAGAAGTTCTATCCCCTGGGCGCGGGGGATGCGGTGATAGAGTGCGCCCCGCAGCAGATAGTTTACGCTGACGACGAAAAGATATGCTGCTGGCTTTGGAACCACCGCGACACGAGAGACGCGTCTGTGGATACGGACACAAAAGAAGCGATATTTATAGCGGACTGTGCTTTCGTTACCGAATGGCGAAGCATAGAGGAAGGTCTTGCCGCTCTTGCGGAAGAGCTCACAGCTATAGGCTGCACCGTAAAAAAATACGGCACGGTAGGCGCCGAATGCCCCGAAGCGGAAACAGAATAGTAAGATAGTCAGGCAGTACGAAAGCGCCGCGGGCGGCCCCCGCGGCATTTTTTATGCTCCGGAGCCTGTCCTGCCTAAGCGCTTACCGGGAACCGTCTTTGGGGCGGCAGAGTAAGTAATAGGCCGCAAGGCAGATAGCTATCGACAGAAGAGAGCCTGCGGGCGCCGCAAGTCCCATAGGAAAGAGCGTATCCGGGAAATATACCGAAGCCAAATACGCAAGAGGGACGCGCGCGAAGACCATCGATATTACGTTGTGCAGGAACGATATGATCGACAGCCCGCATGCGCAGAAATAGCCGCTGAAGCAGAAATGCACCCCCGCGAATATGCTGTCCCATATATAGCTGCGCAGATACTCTCCGCCGAGCCGTATAACATCGGCATTCCCGGTGAAAAGCCCTACCGCGGGCTCCGCTAATATCTGCATGACAACGGCCATCACGGCCCCGTATGATATCACGATGAGTATCGTGTGCAGCAGCGTCTGCCGCGCCCGGTCCGGTTTCCCGGCCCCGATATTCTGCGAGGAGATCACGGAGACGGCGGAAAGCATAGAAGAGGGCACGAGGAAGATTATGCATATCATCTTTTCCACGATGCCTACCGCCGCCGCGTCGTTGAGGCCGCGCAGGTTAGCTATAACGGTGATGACGATAAAGGCGATCTGGATAAAGCCGTCCTGCAGCGCTACCGGAACGCCGATACGGAGTATCCGGCCTATGATATCCCTGCGCGGCATGAGATCGGAGCGAACGACGCCGAGCCCGTTTTTCATCCTCCTGAGTGTGACGAGCGATACTATAACGCTGAAAGTCTGCGCGAGCGTGGTGCCTAAAGCCGCTCCGGCGGCTCCCATATGCATCCCGCCTATAAAGAGATAATCCAGCGCGATATTGGCGGCGCATGCCACGGCCACGAAGTACATCGGGCTTTTGGAGTCACCTTTTGCCCGCAGTATAGAGCTTATTATGTTGTACGCTGTGATTGCAGGTATGCCTAAAAAGCATATCTTAAGATATGAGAGCGTCGAAGGGACCGCGTCGGCCGGCGTGGAGACGAGCGATACTATATTGCCGGTGAGCGCATAGAGCAGTGCTGCGAGCACAAAAGAAAGCGCCATAAACATCGTAACGGTGCTGCCGGCTTCATGCGCCGCCTGCTTTCTGTCCCCGGCTCCGACGGAGCGCCCTATTATGACTGTGGAGCCCATAGCGAGTCCCACCAGCATCACGGTAAGCATATGCATTATCTGGCTGCCTATCGAGACCGCCGTGGTGCTCTCCACTCCGTTGAACTGCCCGATAACGAAGAGGTCCGCCATGCCGTACAGGGTCTGCAGGAAATAGGAAAGCAGGTACGGTATCGAGAAGCTTACTATATTTTTGAAGACGCTGCCCTCTGTCAGATTTCTTTCCATAAGAATCAAATATCCCCTGTCCCGTGCGCATGTGAAGAATGCTGCCCGTCTGCCAGCCGAAGAAGACATATATCAGCCTGAAGTGTTATTATATACCCGAACAGGATGTTCCACCCGTCATTGATTCATTATAAATTCATGCTGCGGAAGAGAGGTAGATAAGATGCTTTATATCGACGAAGCGGAGATACGCAGGACATTTACGATGAGAGACGCGATCGAATCCGACAGGGATGCTTTCATCCTGCAGTCGCAGGGATTTGCGGACGCGCCTGTAAGAACGAATTTTAACGTTGAAGGCCGCGGCATAACGTCGCTTATGCCGGGCTATGTGTCAAAATACCCGAGAGTCGGCATCAAGATAGTATCCACCTATCCTCAGAATGCCGCAAAGGGGCTTCCCGCTGTGCCGGCCACCGTGCTTCTGTGCGACGCGGATACAGGCGAACTCTGCGCCATCCTTGACGGCACGGAGCTTACGCGCATGCGCACCGGCGCTGTGTCGGGGCTTGCGACCGAGCTGCTTTCGAACGAAAACGCCGAAGTCGGCGCGCTCTTCGGCACAGGCGGCCAGGCATTCACTCAGCTTGAAGCGATGCTTACGGTGCGCCGCCTGAAGGAAGTGCGCGTATTCGACAAGGATAAGAGCCGTATAGTCGCCTTTTTGGAACGCATCGCGCCGCTTGCGGAAAAATTCGGCGTCGCGGTAAAAGCAGCCGCGTCGTCTGATGAAGCCGTGGACAACGCCGACGTAATCACAACGGTGACCACGAGCTCGCTGCCGACCTTCGACGGACAGAAAGTAAAGAAGGGCGCCCATATCAACGCGGTAGGCGTCTTTACGCCTGATAAAAGAGAGCTTGACGAATATATCGTGACGCATGCGGACAAAATATACGTAGACAACCGTGACGCGGTGATGAGCGAAGCGGGCGATTTCCTTATACCTATCTCGGAGGGACGTTTCTCCGAAGAAAAGATCAACGGAGAACTCGGCGATCTGCTCCTGGGGCGCTGCAGCGGACGCACGAGCCCGTCTGAGATAACGCTTATGAAAACGGTGGGCTTTGCCACGCTCGATATAGTCATAGCGCACAAGGTATACGAAAAGGCCGTCGCCGCGGGCAGAGGCAGGAACATTTAAGGCGGGCGCGAAAATGCAGAAAATGCCTGCGAGCATCTTCAACGACGTTATCGGCCCCGTGATGCGCGGACCGTCCAGCTCGCATACGGCGGCAGCCGCCAGAATGGGAGAGATCGTGCGGATGTCGCTTTCAGGTGAGCCTCTTCGCGTGGTCTGCGATTTTGACGTAAACGGTTCTCTTGCCGCGACGCATGTCGGCCACGGCAGCGATATGGGCTTCATATGCGGTCTTTTAGGCAAAAAGCTTACGGATGACGGAGTAGACCGTTATTGGGAAATGGCCTCGGAAGCCGGCGTCGAAGTCCGCTTTCGTGTGCTTGTTATCGGCGCGTCGCATCCCAACAACTACAGGATAGAAGCATGGGGCAGAAAGGGGAATCATCACTGCTGGGACGGCATATCCTCCGGCGGCGGCATGATAGAGATGCAGAAATTCGATTCCTTCCCGGTCTCGATACGCGGCGATTTTTATGAACTGCTGATAAAGTTCCGCAGCGTATCCGACGCCGAAAAAATGGCCGGTCTCAGTGCCGGTATATGCCCGACGCCCGACTTTTCCGTTATAGAAGAAGGAAGGGAAGGCGCGCTGCTTTCGCTGAAGTATTCGAAGGCTCCGGATGAAGGCGCGCTTTCTGCGGCCGCCGAAGAGTGCGGAAGCGTTGAAATCGTATCGCTTGCGCCTGTTCTGCCGACGCTTTCGCACAGGGGCTGTTCCGTGCCCTTCTCGTCGGCGGCGGACATGGCTGCCTATAATGAGGGCAAAGGCCTTCAGATGTGGGAGCTGGCTGCAAGGTATGAGGCATGCCGCGGCGGCGTATCCGAGCGGGAAGTATTTGATATGATGAGCGGCATTGTCGGAGTGATGGAAAATGCTCTCGATAAAGGGCTTGCCGGCACCGAATATAAAGACAGGATACTCGGGCCGCAGGCCTTCATGATAGAAGACGCGGAAAAACGCGGGCAGCTGGTGCCGTGTGGGGTGCTGAATCCCGTAATAAAATCGGTGACGGCAATAATGGAAACAAAAAGCGCGATGGGCGTCATAGTTGCCGCGCCTACCGCAGGCGCCTGCGGATGCCTGCCGGGGAGCCTGATCGGCGCCGGGCGGGCTCTCGGCCTGGGCAGGGAAGAGATAACAAAGGCAATGCTTGCGGCAGGCCTCGTCGGTGTATTCATCGCGGAAGGCGCGACCTTTGCCGCGGAAGTCGCCGGCTGTCAGGTCGAATGCGGCGCAGGCTCCGGGATGGCCGCCGCCGGGCTCGTCCAGCTGATGGGCGGCAGCGCGCAGATGTGCGTCGACGCTGCTTCGATGGCGCTCCAGAGCATCACGGGGCTTGCGTGCGACCCTGTGGCCAACCGCGTAGAGGTGCCCTGTCTCGGCAAAAACGTAATGGGGGCGGCAAACGCCTTGTCCTGTGCGAATATGGCGCTTGCGGGCTTCGACAAAGTCATACCGCTTGACGAAACGATCGATGCGCTTTATGACGTGGGGCAAAAGCTGCCCTCGGAGCTTCGCTGCACATTCGGCGGACTGGGCAGGGCTCCGGCCGCGAAAAAGGTCCTTGAAAAACTGGAAAATCAGAGCTGAGTCATAAAAGTGTTTTCTGCCGCACCGAAAGCGGCGTAAAGAGAAATATTTTTCAGCGCGGTCTTTTGCCTGTCAGCTCAGGCAGGGGCCGCGCTTTTTATGTGCCTGTGATGCGTGCAGGGGGCGTTTTCTGTCAGTCGTCGAAGTGAAGCAGCGGAAAGCCGTTTAAGTTGTCTATGCTCGTTTCGCCCTTGTGGACGCGAAGCCGGCTCTGTTCCGCCTCGGCGTCGTCGTTTTTCAGGCCTGACGCAAAGAACGTCAGCCCGCCGCCCTTTACAGCGGAAACAAGCACTCCGTTTTCGGCGGCGCGCTTCCATTTTATCTTCCCGGCGCTCTTCGGGAGCAGGAAGTTTGAAAGGCCGAGGCCGTCGTCGGTCTTATACATCGGAGAGGCGGTCTCTATCTCGCATACTTTGTCGTCTGTGAAAATTATGCGAAGCTCGCGGGATCTGTCTCCTTTGCCGTATACCCATATCTCCACCGGCTGCTGCGACATTATAGAGCTGCCGCCTATCTTAGCGAAGATCTTTTCGTCGACAGGCGCCCAGTTCATCGCCTCCCTGACCTCGCTCTTTGCCGCGCCTATCCTTATAAGACCGAGTGATCTGCCGGGACGGATGATGTATTTTTCTTCCGTGGGAAGTCCAAGCATGGCCCTGGCCGCTTTGATTCCGTGCAGCGCGCGGTTGTCGTCCGGGGCGGATTTCGCCGCTGCGGCTGCAAATACGTCTGCCGCGTCCTTGTAATTTCCCAATGTCAGCAGTTCTTTGCCGCAGGCCAGAACTTTATCGACGTCGCCGGCGCATAGTTTGGCCCTCTGCAGCAGAGCTTCGGCCGCGGTCTTCACGTCGCCTGTCTTTTTAGCCGCTTCCGCTGTCATGCGCCAGAGCTCTTCGTTCTTTTTGTCGTGTTTCGCAGCTTCACGGAACCGGTGCAGAGCCTTTTCGTAATTGCCGCTTTTCATATAAAGCCATGCAAGGCGCGCCATCGCGCGGGCGTCGTTCTTAGCGCTCTTCAGGTGTTCCTCGCAGTATTTTATCGCGCTTTCGGCGTCGCCGTTTTCTTCGCAGCAGACGGCCATGTTGAAGAGCACGTCTTTGCGCTCGGGGCGTATCTTTATTATCTTTTCGTAAAGCTCTTCTGCCTGGGCGAAATTTTTCTCTTTCATCAGCGCTTCGGCGCGCTGGTTATACTTCTCCGGCAAAACATTTGTCCGGTAATACCAATAGCCGCCGCCGCCGAAGGCAGCTGCGAGAAGCAGTGCCGCCGCAACGAAGACGTACCTGGGCACACGCGGCTTCGGAGGATCTTTTGCGATCCACTCCAGCTCCTCGGCAGTCATCCCCTTCTGTTCCTCGGGGACGATGTCAGGGCATTCTATCGTTTCCCTGTCCCTGTTGTCGCTGCTCATTCTCAGTGATCTTGCCTTTCCTGACACATAACATAAATGTGCGGTAAAAACGCATTTTATCGCATTCTATGAAAATTCTATCAGAAATCGGTTATTTTGCTATGGCAATTTTTATCGAAAAAGTATATTCTTAGCGAAGCAAAACGGATATTCACGGAGGTCTTTTTCTTGCATCTTAATTTTCGGGAGATAACGCTCGATGACGCCGAGGGGTATATATCCCACTGGAATATGTGTTCCCAGCGCACTTCCGACTACTGCTTCCCAATAATATGGAGCCTGGGCTCCGATTACGGCACAAAAATCGCATACGACGAATCAACAGACCTTTACTGGCTCCACCAGGATAAGAACGCGCTCACGGATCTTGCGCCCGTGGGCGAATGGCAGCGCGGAGACTGGCCGGAGATACTAAGGTCCCGCTTCGGGGACGCCGCGAAGTTTTATCTCGTTCCGGAAAAGCTGGCTGATATCTGGCAGCGCGAGCTTAAAGGATTAGCGGAGGTCACGGTAACGGAGGACCGCGGCACGTGGGAGTATCTTTACGATATACACGGGCTTGCGTCTCTTGCCGGCAACAAGTACATGAAAAAACGCAACCGCGTGAACCAGTTCCGCAAGAACTACGATTACACTTTCGAGCCTGTAACGGACGAGATACTTGCCGAGATCTCCGACTTCCAGTATTCATGGTGCCAGGTGAACCGCTGCGGCAGCAGCGTCGGGCTGATTCAGGAAAATCACGGCATACAGAAGATACTTCAGAACTGGCGCCGCATACCCAACCTGTGCGGCGGCGTCATCAGGATAAAAGGAGAGATAGCGGCCTACACGATAGGCGAACTTACGGGAGATATGCTGATCGTCCATTATGAAAAGGCCAGTCTCGAATACGGCGCGGCCTATCAGGTGATCAACATGGAATTCCTGCGCCATATGACCGGAGAGCACCCTGAGCTTGTTACCGTCAACAGGGAGGAGGACATGAACGACGCAGGGCTGAGAGCCGCGAAGATGTCCTATATGCCCATCGGCTTTCTCAAAGAGTGCGGCGTTGAGATAAGGTTTTTATAATATTTATGGTAAAATTTCCACGGAAATATCAATCGAAAGAACGGAGGATGCATATGATGAAACTTTTAGCGATAGGCGCGGCGGTCGCGGCAGCGGTGATATTCCCCTTCGCGGCAAAGCAGGCAGAAGCGGCGGAAGCAAAACGTCAGACAGCTGTATTTGAGACGAATTACGGGACTTTTAAGATCGAGCTCTACAACGACCTTGCCCCGAATACTGTAAAGAACTTTACGGATCTTGCCGAAAAAGGCTTCTACAACGGGCTCATATTCCACCGCGTAATAGATCAGTTCATGATTCAGGGCGGCTGCCCGCGCGGCAACGGCATGGGCGGGCCGGGCTATACGATTCCCGATGAGTTCGGCAAAGGCCTCAAGCACAGCGGCCCCGGCATCCTTTCGATGGCGAACGCAGGCCCCAACACGGGCGGGTCGCAGTTCTTCATCACTCTTGTCCCAACGCCGTGGCTTGACGGAAAGCACGCGATATTCGGACACGTGGTCGAAGGGATGGACGTGGTTGAGGCGATAGGACACGTGCCGACGGATTCCTCCGACAGACCGCTTAAAAAGGTCGTAATGGAAAAAGTAACCATCAAATAAATATCCGCACAGAAAACTGAGAATACACAGGCGCGGCGCGAAGACAGCATCTTTCGCGCCGCGCCGTTTTTTTATCAGCGTACTTTTAAAGGCCGGCGCAAAAGCGGAAAGGCCGCGGCTTTTCACTGCCGCAAAAGAATAGATAGCGTGCTCTTCTTTGTGTTAAAATGGCTTCAATGGGAGTATATGCCCGTTAATTTTTAATAAAACGGAGGAAACAGACTCAGATGCTGAATATAGACCTTGCCGGCGGTGCCCAGCTTTGCTGCGAAAAGGGCACGACCGTACGCGAACTCCTCACAAACGCCGCATTCCCCGATCTGGGGAAGACCGTGGCCTGCCGTGTCAACCATATACAGCGCCCTCTTTCGTGGGAGCTCTCGATAGATTCCCTTGTAGAGCCTGTGACCACAGACAGCATCGAAGGCATAGAAGTATATACGTGCACAGTGGCGTTTATGCTGACAGCAGCCGCTACGCGCATCAAAAACATCCGGCTCCACCTGACCCAGTCGATGTCCTATTCATACTACTACGAATCGCCCGAGCGGGAACTGACCCCCGAAGACTGCAGTGATATCGAAGCGGAGATGCGCCGCATGGTCAGGGACAATGAGCCTATAACGCGGGAAACGATGCCGGCCGACGTAGCGCGCGAGATAATGCGGAAACAGAACTATGCCGACAAGGAGCGGCTGCTGTTCTATACGGGCACAGATCCGGTCATTCTCTACAAATGCAGCGGGGTCTACGACTTTTTCGGCGGCGCCCTCGCTGACAGCGCCGGCATAACGCCGACCTTCGAGCTGCGCAGCTACAAGGGCGGCATATTCATATCAGGCCCCACGCTTTCCGATCCGTCGCATACGATGGCGTTCATAGAATCGCCGAAACTCTTCGACCTTATCGACAGGCATACGTACTGGCTGCAGAAGCTGCAGATCAGCACTGCGGCCGAGATACACGCTATCGTCACGGCAGGGCGTTCAAACGAAATGATAATGGGCTGCGAGGCGGAGCACACGAAGGTGCTGGCAAATATCGCGGCCAAAATAAAGGAACGGGGCAACGTCGGGCTGATATGCCTTGCAGGGCCTTCAAGCTCCGGGAAAACGACCTCCTCACGCCGCCTGAGCGTGCAGCTGCTGACCTACGGGATAACCGCGGCGACGCTTGAGCTTGACAATTACTTCGTAAACCGCGACAAGACCCCCGTGGGGCGGGACGGGAAATATGATTTTGAGGCTCTCGAAGCGCTTGATCTGGACCTGATAAACGAAAACATATCGGATCTGCTTGCAGGCAAAGAAGCCGAGATTCCCAGATTTGACTTCGTGGCAGGGAAAAGGACAAAGGGCAAAACGATGAAGCTCGACCCCGGGCAGGTGCTCGTGATCGAAGGCATACACGGCCTTAACGACAGACTGACCGAAAGCGTCCCCGCGGAAAGAAAATTCAGGGTATTCATATCCCCGCTGACTGGAACGAACATAGATTTCCACAACCGCATAGGAACGACGGACACGAGGCTGCTGCGCCGCATGGTCCGCGACGCCAGAACGAGGGGGCATTCCGCCGAGGCGACCCTTAAGATGTGGCCCTCGGTCGTAAGAGGGGCCCATCGCTTCATATTCCCCTATACCGCCAATGCCGACGCGCTTTTCAACACGTCGCTGCCGTATGAGATATGCGTGCTCAAGGGGTATGTGATGCCGCTTCTGATGACGGTCGGAGAAGACTCTCCGGTATACGGCGAGGCGCTGCGTCTCCGCTCGATGCTGGAGTACCTCCCGGTGGTTCCTTCCGACGATGTGCCCAATCTTTCTCTCATCAGGGAGTTTATAGGCGGAAGCTGCTTCGAATAGGCGGCAGTCGCTGGCATACGCCCGGTTTCTGTTCCGCCGGCATATATAAAAAGGGACCCTTATGCTGATTCTGCACGCCGTGTGCGGGAAAGAGAAATTATATCTATGGGGAGAGCATTCCTTCGAAGAGATTCCGCCGCAGAGCGGAGAAGGGATGCTTCCGCTTCCGTGGGGCGCGGACAGAAACGAGCTCACGTCGGCTCTTAAGGAGTTGGGCGTCAGACGTCCGCGCAGAAGCGATGACGCTGACGCTGCAGGCGTAAAACTCATCCTGCCGTGCAGATGCGGCATGCCTTTGCCCTCCACGCCTATGCTTGGCGAACTTCCCGCGTCAGAGGGAAGCTTTTCGCAGGCGCTCTTCTCCGCGGACGCCGTTCCGCTTGCTTTGCGCGAGTTCCTGCAGCTGCAGCGCCTTGCCGCAGAAAGCGGAGAACGTCTGCCGGCGCCGGGAATCCTCTTTTCGGATGACATAAGATTCATCTGTACGGCGGCCGAATATGCGGCATGCCTTGTGCGCCGCGGGAGCTTTATTCCCGACGTCGAAAAGCAGGAGCGCGGTTTCGTGCCGAGGTGGAAGCCCCTGATTTCCGCCAGGGACCAAGAGGAGTTCAATTCCTTTGTCGAAGCTCTGCCTGCGGTGCTTTGCGCGGCGTCGGCGGATGAGCCTCCCGTGCCTGCGCCTAAGAGGGAAACGGCCGAAGCGCTGCTTTCATCCCTTACGGATATGATCATACGCGACTCTCAGGCGCAGAGCGGAGAAAAGGGCCGGCTCGTAGACCGGCGCAACATCCATGAGATATGGATACGCTCGCTGCTGTGGCGGGAAGCCGCACCGGAAAAATGGGAAGAGGAAATGGGCGCTCTTTATCAGCAGGTAAAGGCATGGCGCGATTCCTTCGGAGCCGACGGCGCGCAGCCGTGGCGTTTTGTTTTCCGCGTTGAGGAACCGCCGGAAGAAGAGGGCGAATGGACGCTTTCATGGTATCTCCAGTCTGCCGCCGATCTTTCGCTCGTCATCCCGGCAGAGCATGTATGGAGCCCTACAGAGGCCGAGCGCAGGCTCTTCGGACACGCAAAGACAAATCCGCGTCTTTATATGCTGAGGATGCTCGGACGGCTTGCCGCGGAAGTGCCTGCCATTGAGCCGGGACTGCATACCCCCTCTCCGTGCGAATGCAGGATCACGCTTGACGAGCTGTCGGATCTTGTGCTGAACAAGCTGCCGCGCGTGATGGATATGGGCGTACAGGTACAGTTCCCGCGAAGCTGGGGAGAGAGGCCGGAAACGCCGAAGCTGTCGGTGCGCGCCGAAGTGCGGGAAAGCAACGCCTTTGCGGGATCGCTGAAGCCGCGCATGACGGATATGCTGAAAGTCGACTGGAAAGCGGCTTTAGGCGGCGATCTCCTCACCGATGACGAATTCGAGATGCTTGCCGGGCTGAAAAGTCCGCTTGTGAACATACGCGGCAGGTGGGTCCTTATATTCAGGGACGAGATCGATAAGATCGCCGCAGCGCTCAAAAAGCTGCCCGACAGGATAAGCCGCAGAGAGGCGCTTGTTTCCTCTCTGCGTCAGGAATATATGGACGCCCCGCTCTCGGGAATCACAGGCTCGCGCTGGCTTGACGGCGTAAAGGAAATACTGTCTTCGCCGCAGCTTGAGGAAGCTGCCGAGCCGCCCGGCTTTGACGGGAAGCTGCGCCCGTACCAGGCAAAGGGGCTGTTCTGGCTCAGACGCCTGACAGATCTGGGGCTCGGAGCATGTCTTGCCGACGACATGGGGCTCGGCAAGACGGTACAGACTCTTGCGCTGATAGAAGGCATCAGGGAAAGCGGTGAAGAACGGCCGGTGCTCCTTATATGCCCGACCTCCGTTATGGAGAACTGGCGGCATGAAGCGGAAAGATTTGTCCCCGGGCTTAAAACTCTCGTCCATCACGGACACGGCAGGAAGAAAAACAATGAATTCTCCGACGAAAAGCTTGCAGGGACGCTCGTTATATCCTCATACGCGCTGCTTTGCCGCGACAGCGCGCTTTTTTCGTCGGTAAAATGGGCCGGGACCGTGCTCGATGAAGCGCAGAACATAAAGAACCCGGACACAAGACAGGCCAGGGCCGCCCGGCTGATACCCGCGGACTGGCATATAGCGCTCACCGGTACGCCTGTCGAAAATCACGCAGGCGACATGTGGTCGATAATGGAATTCCTGATGCCGGGGCTGATGCCGAACCGTGCCGAGTTTACGCGCGAGATACTGCGCCCGGTGCAGGCCGGGGACAGAAAAGCGGCCGACAAACTGCGCCGCATGACCGCGCCGTTCATCCTGCGCCGCCTTAAGACAGACAGGAATATAATAAGCGACCTGCCGGAAAAGATAGAGAGCCGCGAATTCTGTCCGCTTACGCGCGAACAGGCGACGCTGTACAGAGCCGTCGCGTCATCTTTTGAGAAGAATCTGCCGGGATCAGAAGGCATAAAGCGCAGGGGCGTGATACTGGCCGCGATAACAATGCTGAAGCAGATATGCGACCACCCTCTGCTCTATCTTAAAGACCGCTCGGAGTTGGGCGCCCGCTCCGGAAAAATGGCGCGCATCGCTGAACTTGCAGAGGAAATGACGGCGGCCGAAGACCGCGTGCTGATATTCACACAGTATGCCGAGATGGGGGCTCTGCTTAAAAGATTCATACAGGAGAACTTCGGACGCGAAGCGCTCTTTCTGCACGGCGGAGTGCCCGGCGAAAAGCGCGCGGAAATGGTGCGCAGATTTCAGGAGGAAGAAAACGGCCCTCCATTCTTTATCCTGTCGCTCAGGGCGGGAGGGACCGGACTTAATCTGACGCGCGCAAACCACGTGGTGATGTTTGACCGCTGGTGGAACCCTGCCGTCGAACAGCAGGCGGTGGACCGCGCATACCGCATAGGCCAGGAGCGCAGCGTCCATGTGCACTACTTCTGCTGCCGCGGAACGCTCGAAGAGAAGATAGAAAAGCTTATAAACGAAAAGAAGGAGCTTGCCGAGATGCTGGTGGGCGGCGGGGAGGCTTCCCTCTCCGAGCTGAGCGACAGCGACCTTTACGATCTCTTCATGCTTGAAAAAGAGGCTCAGGAGACACTGTGAGAAAGACAACAGAAAATTACAGGCGTTACGGCAGAAGCAAACCAATCGCGGCAAACGCAGGCATAAAGGCGCGCACTGCGCGCGGCCGCGAATTTGCCGTAAACTGGTGGTCCGCCCGCTGGATGAATATCATGGAAGAAGCGATAGACGCGGGGCGCATCGCGCGCGGCAAAAACTACGCGCGCAGGGGGCAGGTCATCGGCATAAACATAGAGCCCGGCCTTGTGACTGCAATCGTGCAGGGAACGCGCAAAGCCCCGTATCAGCTGCGCCTCGGCTTTGAGACGGCCGGCGCGGAAGCCCGCGAGCTGATACTCTTCCGCTTCAGGGAGGATGCAGCTCTTGCCTCGGAGCTGCTTGCCGGAGGATTGCCGGAAAAAACGGAAGAGATATTCGCTGAAGCAGGCACGCCGCTTTTCCCGGATCGTAATGCTCTGCGCCGCTTCAGATGCTCATGCCCAGACGAAGCATTTCCGTGCAAGCACGTGACGGCCGTTCTCTTCCTGCTGTGCGAGGAGATAAGCTGCGATCCCTTTCTGCTGCTGCGTCTGCGCGGAATAGAAAAAGAATGGCTTGCGGAAATGCTGACGCTGGAGAGCATTTCCGACTTTGACGACGCGGATATTGCCGAGCCGGAGGCAGAAAACGGCGTGCTTTGCGGAGGAGCGGAAAGAACGGAAGACGCGGAAGACGCAGAAGAGGGAGCGGAAGACCTGCCCTGTCCGGGGGAAGACTGGTTCCGCGCAGGCGGTTTTTCTCCAAATCAGACGGAATCACCTGCCGGAAAGCGCGCCGCCGCGCTTGAAGTGATGACGGATTTTCCCTTCTGGAAAGGGGAGCATCCTTTCCGCCAGACACTTATCCCTATATACGAACAGGCAGCAGCATATGCCGCTGAGATACTTACCGGGGAAAAGAAAAGACCGGCAGGCAGGCCGCGCAAAATACTCTGACGTCCTGAAAACCGGGCGGCGTAATGCAAAAACCCGCGCGGATGAATGCGCTGAAACATTTCGTCTAAAGGCCCCTCCCGACTGAGCCGGTGATAGATAATGATTTGCGTTACAGGTCCGGCAGTTCGGAGGTTATCTTCTGCCGGGCAATTCAGATGCTGAAGCGTGATGAAGATGATCGGAAGCGTTTACCCATCTCCTTTCCTGATGGGGATATCCGTATCCCTAGCATGGGAAAAGACCCTGAAGAGTGCAAAACGCAGAATTGACCGCATCTGCCGGTAATTTTGCGATTTTAGCGGCAGATAATTAAGTAAAAGTATTTATATTGTTTATTTTAGCCTTATTTTAGCGGGAAAAAACGAACGTTATTGACATAATATAACACTTTATGGTACGCTCTAATGCCCGTTTCTTATAAGTTCCATCTCACCGGCTTCGGCCGGAAATCAGAAAAAGGTGTGGTGTTCAGATGAAAAAACTCGCAATGCTGATACTTCTTATCGCGATAGCCGCTGTTGCGGCTTCCCCTGCCGCAGCGGCTCCCGCTCCGCAGAAAGACTGGCCGGCTCAGCTAAAGTTTATGGCAGGCCCTCCGGGCGGAAACTGGTTTGCGCTTGGCAGCGCTCTGGCTGATATGTGGTCCAAGAACACGATATCAGTTACGAGCAGCACCGGCGGCGGTGTTTCCAACATCATCAACGCCAACGGCGGCAAGGGCGACTTCGGCTTCTCTGTCACCTCGCTGCTGGGAGCGGCCATAAAGGGAGAACAGGACTTTATGGGGCGTCCGACAAAGAACGCGGCGATTCTTGCCAACCTTTATACACAGTTCACCTATTTTATTATGCGCAAAGACTTCGCTGAAAAGCATAAGATAAACACCGTAGGCGATATCTTCAAGAATAAGATCCCCGTCAAGATGGCCACGCTGAAGCCCGGCACATCTTCGGAGTTCGTCGTTAAGTCGCTCTTTGTAAAAGGCTACGGCGTTACCTATAACGACATCAAGAAGATGGGCGGTTCGATGGAATTCGCTTCTTACGAAGGCGGCGCCGACCTCCTTGCTGACGGACACATCGACCTCTTCATATTCTCGGTCGGCAGGGTAGCCTCGATAGTCATGAACATCGAAAGCAAAGCCGACATCGTATGCCTCCCGGTCGACGACAACGCGCTTAAGGCGCTTTCCGACGCCTACGGCACAGTCACCTTCACGATCGAGCCCGGCATCTACAAGAGCGTCAAGAAGCCCGTCAAGACCGTTGGCGACTATACCTGCATAGTAGTGCGCAATGACATACCCGATACTCTCGCTTACGAACTCTGCAAATCCCTCTGGGAGAACAAGGCCACGCTCGCGAAGGCTGTCAAGGACATAGACGAACTCACGCCGAAGATCGCAGTGCCGGCAGGAGTTCCTACGCAGCCCGGTGCGCTGAAGTACTGGAAAGAGCTGCAGGCTAAGACGAAATAACGCCTTTCGCGTAATTCTTTGATTTTAAGAAGCAGGGGAGTCCCCCTCCTCTGCTTCCCTTCCTTCCCTGATTGATCGTCATGCGGCGGTTCTCCGCCGTCTTTTCGGTTTTTTTGAATTCTGACACTGGAGCGTCATTCACGTTTTATGCCAGGAGTGTGTTTAAATGCGAAAATTAAGCGGTTTGACTCAAAAATTTATATATGCATATTTTATATTGATCGGCCTCTTCCATCTCTATACCTCCATATTCGGAGCGTATGAATCATACCTGCAGAAAAATATCCATCTGGGGCTGGTGCTCCCGACGGCATTCTTCTTATTCCCGATGTTCAAGAAAGCGCCAATGGACCGCATCCCCATCTATGACTGGGTACTCGGGGCCATATCGGCGATTCCGTCTATCTATGCGGTCGTCAACTATGACAGCATCGTGATGCGCATCCAGCAGGTCGATCCCCTGACCGCCGCCCAGTTCTGGTGCGGCATACTGCTGTTTGTGCTGCTGCTCGAAGGTACGCGCCGCGTCGTCGGACTGCCGCTGACTATCATAGCCTTCCTATTCGCCGCATATATGTACTTTGGTCAGTCTCTGCCCGGCATAATGAAGGGGCTTTCTTTTTCGATGTCCGAAGTCGTCGAGCAGATATACCTTACAGACGAAGGAATATTCTCGATGCCGCTGGGCGTCTCCGCGACGCTCGTTGCCGCGTTCCTTATCTTCGGCGGCTTCCTTGAAAAATGCGGTACGGGTCCGTACTTTATGGAAGTTGCTCAGGCATTTACCGGCACAGCGCCGGGCGGCCCCGCAAATATCGCCGTCATGAGTTCCTGCCTCTTCGGCTCGATATCGGGCTCTGCTGTCGCCAATGTTTACGGCACCGGTACATTCACGATACCTCTTATGAAAAAGATAGGCTATCCTCCGCACTTTGCCGGCGCGGTCGAGGCCGTTTCCAGCTCGGGCGGTCAGATAATGCCGCCTGTCATGGGAGCCGGCGCTTTCCTTATGGCGTCCTTCCTCGGCGTACCCTTCACTAAAATAATCGTCGCTGCGATAACTCCGGCTATTATTTACTATGCGGCAGTCTTCCTCATGATTCGCCTCGAAGCTATGAAGCGCGGGCTTAAGGGCCTGGCGCCGGAAGACCTTCCCGACAAAAAACAGGTCGTGAAAAAAGCTTATCTCTTCCTGCCGATAATAGCGCTCGTTTATTTCCTTTTTGTCGGGATGACGCCGATGCGCGCCGCAGCGATAGGGGTACTCGTTTCATGGCTCGTTTCGCTTCCCCAGCCTGACAGACGCATGGGGCCGCGTGCGATTCTGGATGCTATCTACGGCGGCGTTAAAAACATAACGCTTGTCTGCGTGGCCTGTGCTACGGCGGGCATAGTGCTCGCCTCCGTTTCGCTGACCGGAGTCGGAGTCAAGCTCGTCGGACTCGTGCTTGCATTTACGAGCGGACTGCCGTTGCTTGCGCTCTTCCTCGTTATGATTGTATCGCTCATCCTCGGAATGGGGCTGCCGACGACCGGCGCCTATATCCTTGCCTCGGCGCTCGGCGTTCCTATCCTCACAAAGCTTGGCTTCCCCGCAATATCGGCGCATATGTTCGTTTTCTACTACGCTATAATATCGAACATCACGCCGCCGGTCGCACTCGCCGCATATGCTGCTGCGTCGATTGCCGGTTCCGACCCGAACAGAACGGGCTTTGAAGCCTGCCGTCTCGGTTTCCTCGCGTTCGTAACGCCATATGCCTTCTGCTATGACCCCGGCATACTGCTGCAGGGGACTCTGCCTGAAAACCTCTTTGGCATACTTGCCTGCTGCGTTGCCTGCTTCGGCTTCGGTTTCTCGATGATGGGCTATCTGAACCGTCCGCTGAGGGCTTGGGAAAGGTTGGCCTTCGTCATCTTTGCGGTCATGGGTCTCTGCCCCAACCGTCTGATAACGGTGATCGGCGCTGTCGGTGTTATAGCGGCGTGGATACTCTTCGCAAAGACGGGAAAGAAAAACGCGCAGACTCCTGCAGCGGCTTAGCCGTAAAGGTCAAAAACATTGATTATAAAGAAAGAGGGCCTTCGGGTCCTCTTTCTTGTGTTTTATATTCCGATGCTCTTTTGCAAAACATACTTCAGCAGCAGATAATCATATGCCGCGGCCTCGTGCGCCGGGGCATATGTATCAAACGACCTCAGGCGAAGTGATACGCACGACCTTGCCGCAGAAAAGAGCGAAATGTGTATTGTATCAACACAGCTTTAGATAATGACTGCGCATGCAGCTCAGGATCTTCCGCCTGAGCGCCGCTTTACTGCCAGCGCAAGCGGTACGAGCAGTATAAGCGCAAGCGGAGAGACTCCTGCGGAGCATCCGCCGCCCCCGCCGCCCTCTTCTTCGGGCGGATCGTACGGCTGCGTGGAATCGACGGCGTCAGCGATGGTGATATCCGCCGTCGGGAAATAGCTGCTAATATCGCTTACGGAAAAAACAAATCTGCCATCCTGGTATTCGGCGGGCAGCGCGTCATAGCCGCCGTCTGAAGGGATAATAACGTATGGCTTGCCGGAAAATTTGAAAAGCGGCAAAACAGGCACCGAGAAAGACGCATATCCGCCCTCTTCCGCCTCTTCTACCGTCATCTCAAAAACGCCCTTGAGCGTGACATTTTTATCCGGGGCGATCCCTTTAACGAGCTCTTTGTTAAGATATCTGATTATGTCTTTCTCTCTTTCTCTCTGTCTTTTCTCAGTAACGGCCGAGGTATGGACGGTAAGTCCGGTGTGCCCGGTGACAGTAGCTTCCCCGGGAACGACTTCTGACACATCTTCCGCCTTATGCTGCCGCGTGCCGAAAGCCTTGAGGCAGATGCTTGCCGAATCCACGTCCTCTTCGTCCTTTATGTCATGGAAACTGGCGCCATCCTCCGATATCCATCCCTCGCCCTTTTTTGCCTCCGCTTTTTCGGAGTATCCTGATAATCTGTACTGGACCGGGATGGTGTAGGTGAAACCGTCGGTTTGCGCGGCAGCCTTGACGGTCACTGAAAACTTTGTTCCTGCCGTCACGTCGGCAGGAGTTGCTAAAATTACCGTGTTATAGCCGGGAGCGAGTCCCTCAACAGCAAGATATGAAGCGGCAGTGCCGCTCAAAGGGGTGTCTCCGCAGTTTTTATATATGTATATATCATATTTGATTTCCGGCGAGGGAACAAAGAAAGCTACCGACGATATCCTGTCGTTTCCCTCTGCCGTGAATATATTCGCGAAATATTGGACCGATCCCTCCCCCGTTTTGTACCAGCCGATGCAGCCCAGAGGGTCATACTGATATACTCTCTCGCCGGAAAGGGCCGCTGTGGTGGGGTACACGATACCGTCCGACAGAGTGCCTTCTTCGTAAGAGACATAGTAATAGCCGTTATCTCCCCAGGCGCTTCCCCAGCTGTTGCGTACTATCCAGGCGCCGTTTTCCTTCGGCCGGTTGTCTTCTGCGAATTTTTCCTTCGGATAGGCGTCGTCCCATCCGACCAGCGCAACGGAGTGATTTGGTCTGAGCAGAGCGCCGTCCGGCTCGTCCGTTCCGTACGTCCGTCCGGTGTAATATGAAAAGCCGTCTTCGGAGAACACGTTGCGGTTGATATCTTCGCGTGACTCTTCATTGTTTCGGTACTGATAGATGCCTGCGGAAGCTGCTCCGTAATCCATGATGGCCGATTTGATCATATCGCGCCGCGCCGCCGAGAGCGGCACGGTGCTTGCGCCGTCGTTTCCAAGGTACAGCGCGTTTTCGAGCTTATACTTTCTCGGCGTCAGCGCTGGAGTGTAAACATCGCTTACCGAACGCGGCGCGGGAGCATCTGTCTCCGGCAGAGAGCCTGTGCCGCGCGCCAGAAGAGCGACGGCTCTCCAGTCGCTTCCTCCCACGTAGTAATAAGGTCTCGTTGTCGGGTTGGTGAAAGAGACGAAATCATCGTCATTGTAGGCATAATATGTGATATACCATGTCGACAGCTCTATGTCGGACGGCTGGGCCAGCCCTGCTTTTATCAGACTGGATTCTGTGGCTGCCATCGCGCTGTGGACCCAGCAGTTTGAAAACGGCACCTGATTTCTTGCGGCCGGCATCGAGGGGCGGAGATCATAGCGGGCTGGGAGCGTATTTCCGGCTGAGCGCAGATCAGTGCCTTCCGCGGAAGAGCGCGAAATACTGTATACTTTGCCGTCAAGGTGCGACCAGTCAAGCGGCGAAGGAATATAGCCGAAATTCCGCCCGCCTGCGTCACCTGCGGAGCTCCCGGCCATTCTGTTTCCCGAAGGTGCATCGGAAGAAACTTTTGTTATATAGTCGTAAAAAGCGGGATTTAAGGGCGCAAGCTCCGCCTCTGCCGCCCCGGCAGCAAAAAGCGCGGCGGCGCACAGAAGCCACAGCATGAATCGGACAAATATCTTCTTCATAAAAAATCTCCTTTACCGTTAAAGGTGCGGGGAGAATCCATACACCGGAGTTCGGATTGCAGGATAACAAAAAACATTCTTAAAGCTGTTTTTATGATATCATACCGCAGCGGCAAATGGATATGAGAAATATACTGCGGTGAAGCCGTTTCCCCTGCGGTCCGGATAATGAAAACGAAAAAACGCGCCGCAGAGCGTATACCGGCCGATTATGAAAAAGATCGGCTAT
Organism: Synergistes sp.; assembly: GCA_017537925.1. Taxonomy (GTDB): domain Bacteria; phylum Synergistota; class Synergistia; order Synergistales; family Synergistaceae; genus Synergistes. The sequence continues at coordinate 45,120 of JAFYJW010000067.1, forward strand.
CCTCCGCACTTTGGGCGCGGTCGAGGCCGTTTCCGGCTCCGGCGGTCAGATAATGCCGCCTGTCGCAGATAATCATATGCCGCGGCCTCATGCACGGTGGCTTACTGTATCAACACAGCTTTAGATAATGACTGCGGCATACAGCTCAGGATCTTCCGCCTGATCGCCGCTTTCCTGTCAGCACAAGCGGTACGAGCAGTATAAGCGCAAGCGGAGAAACACAGGCTGAGCATCCGCTGCCTCCTTTGGGCGGGTCGTACGGCTGAACGGAATCCACGGCGTCAGCGATGGCAATCTCCGCCGTCGGGAAATAGCTGCTTATGTCGCTTACGGAAAAAACAAATTTACCTTTATGATATTCCGCAGGAAGCGCTTCATAGCCGCTGTCTGAAGGGAAGATCAAATACGGCTTGCCGGAAAATTTGAAAAGCGGCGAAACAGGCACCGAGAAATACGCGGATCCGCCCTCTTCCGCCTCTTCTATCGTCATCTCAAAAACGCCCTTGAGCGTGACATTTTTATCCGGGGCGATTCCGTTCACAAGTTCTTTGTTGTGATGTCTGATTATCTCATTCATTCTTTCACTCTGTTTTTCCATGGTAACGGCCGAGGTATTGACGGTAAGCCCGGTGTGTCCTGTGACAGTCGCTTCCCCCGGGACGACTGCGGATGCATCTTCCGCATTATGCTGCCGCGTGCCGAAGGCCTTGAGGCAGATGCTTGCCGAATCCATGTTACCTCCGTCATTCATGTCATATATGTCATAGAAATTGGCGCCGTCCGCCGAAATCCATCCCTCGCCCTTTTTTGCCTCCGCTTTTTCTGAGTATCCTGACAACCTGTACTCGACCGGAATTGTACAGGTGAAACCGTCGGTTTGCGCGTCAGCCTTGACGATCACTGAAAATTTTGTTCCTGTCGTCACGTCGGCAGGAGTTGCTAAAATAACCGTGTTATAGCCTGGAGCGAGTCCCTCAATAGAGGAACAGGAGGCAAATGTGCCGCTCAAAGGGGTGTCTCCGCAGTTTTTATATATGTATATCTCATATTTGACGTCCGGCGAGGGAACATAGAAGGCCACCGACGATATCCTGTCGTTTCCCTCTGCCGTGAATATATTCGCGAAATATGAGACCGTTCCCTGCCCGGCTCTGTACCAGTTGACGCATCCCAGAGGGTCATACTGATATACTCTCTCGCCGGAAAGGGCCGTTGTGGTGGCGTACACGACACCGTCCGACAGAGTGCCTTCTTCGTAGGAGATATAGTAATAGCCGTTATCTCCCCAGTCGCTTCCCCAGCTGTTGCGTACTATCCAGGCGCCGTTTTCCTTCGGCCGGTTGTCTCCTGCGAATTTTTCCTTCGGGTAGGCGTCGTCCCATCCGACCAGCGTGACGGCGTGATTTTGTCCGATAAGCCCGTCCCGTCCGGTGTAATATGAAAGACCGTCTTCGGAAAATACGTCGCGGCTGATATCTTCGCGTGACTCTTCATTGTTTCGGTACTGATGGATGCCTGCGTAAACAGCTCCGTAATCCATGATGGCCGATTTGATCATATCGCGCCGCGCCGCCGAGAGCGGCACGTTCCATGCGCCTTCGTTTCCAAGGTACAGCGCGCTTTCAAGCTTATACTTTCTCGGCGTCAGCGCGGGAGTGTACACATCGCTTTCCGAACGCGGCGCGGGAGCATCTGTCTCCGGCAGAGAGCCTGTGCCGCGCGCCAGAAGAGCGACGGCTTTCCACGCATTTCCTCCCGCGTCGTAATAAGGTTCCGCAGTCGGGTTGGTGAAAGAGACGAAATCATCGTCATTGCAGGCGTAATAGGTGATATACCATGTCGACAGCTCTATGTCGGACGGCTGGGCCAGTCCGTATCGTATCAGACTGGATTCCGTGGCTGCCATCGCGCTGTAGGCCCAGCAGTTTTCAAATGATAACTGATTTCTCACGGCCGGCATCAACGGGCGGAGATCATAGCTGGCGGGAAGCGCGCTGCCGGCTGAGCGCAGGTCTCCGCCTTCCGCGGAAGAGCGCGAAATGCTGTATACTTTGCCGTCAAGGTGCGACCAGTCAAGCGGCGAAGGAATATAGCCGAAATTCTGCCCGCCTGCATCACCTGCTGAGATCCCGGCCATTCTGTTTCCCGAAGGTGAATCGGAAGAAACTTTTGTTATATAGTCGTCAAAAGCGGGATTTAAGGGCGCAAGCTCCGCTTCCGCAGCCCCGGCCGCAAAAAGCGCGGCTGCGCAAAGAAGCCACAGCATGAATCGGACACGTATCTTCTTCATAAAAATCTCCTTTCCCGTTAAAGGCGCGGGGAGCATCCATACACCGGCGTTCGGAATGTAAGATCAGAAAAAACGTTCCTAAAACTGTTTTTATTTTATCATGCCGCAGCGGCAAATGGATATGTGAAATATACGGCGGTGAAGCCGTTTCCCCCGCGGGCCGGATAACGAAGACGAAAAAAAGCGCCCGCAGAGCGTAAGCCGCTGAGACGGGCGCTTACTGTATTTTTTACCGTGCCGGTCTTTCTACCCGCCCAGGTAGGCGCTTATCACGCGGCTGTCGTTGAGCAGATCCTTTCCTTCTCCGTGCAGCGTGATCTGCCCGACCTCAAGCACATAAGCGTAATCCGCGATCTTAAGCGCGGCAAAGGCGTTCTGCTCAACAAGCAGGACTGTCTTTCCCTCTTTGTTTATCTGGCGGATGATATCGAATACCTCTTCGACGAGTATCGGAGCGAGCCCCATCGAAGGCTCGTCGAACATTATCAGTTCCGGGCTGCTCATCAGGGCGCGTCCCACGGCCAGCATCTGCTGCTCGCCGCCGGACAGCGTGCCGCCCTTCTGCCAGGAGCGTTCGCGCAGACGGGGGAAAAGATCGAATGCCTTTTCGACAGCGGCGTCTAACTCGGCTTTGCTTTTGCAGGAATAGCCGCCGAGACGCAGGTTCTCAAGCACCGTCAGGTGCGGGAAGATCCTCCTCCCCTCGGGGCAGAGGGCTATGCCGCTTTCAAGCACGCGCTCCGGCTGCATGCCGAAGATGTTTTTTCCTTTCCATGTCACGGAGCCGCTTTTATTGCGCACAAGTCCGGCTATCGCGCGCAGCGCGCTGCTTTTTCCGGCGCCGTTCGCGCCTATCAGAGTGACTATCCTGCCTTCCGGCACTTCAAGAGATATCCCGCGCAGTGCCTGTATGCCGCCGTAGTTGACGCAGAGATTTTCCACCTTAAGCATCTATCTCGCCTCCGCCTTTCCTGCGGCCTCTTTGCCGAGGTATGCTTCGATGACTTTGGAGTTTGCACGGATATCCGCCGGGGTGCCTTCGGCTATCAGCTGACCGTAGTCCAGCACGCGGATCCATTCGGAAACTCCCATTACGACCTTCATGTCGTGCTCTATCATAAGTATCGTGACCTTGAAGTTATCCCGAATATGCCTTATGAAATCCATAAGTTCCCGGCTTTCCTGCGGGTTCATGCCGGCGGCCGGTTCGTCAAGCAGCAGGAGCTCCGGCTCGGTCGCAAGGGCCCTTGCTATCTCAAGACGGCGCTGCGCGCCGTAAGGAAGCCCGGTCGCGATCTCCTGCGCCAGTTTGTCGAGACCGACCGCTTCAAGCAGCCCCATCGACTTCTCCCTGATCTGCCGCTCTTCCCGGCGGAAGAACGGAAGCTGCAGAGGCGCGCTCCACCACGGAGACTTCTGACGCACCCAGCATCCGGTCATTACGTTCTGCAGCACAGTGCCGCCGGTGAAGAGGCGTATGTTCTGGAAGGTGCGCGCGATGCCGGTCCTGCAAACGATGTGCGGCTCAAGAGACGTTATATCTTCACCCTTGAAGATCACGCGCCCGGACGTCGGTTTGTAAAAGCCCGTGATTATGTTGAAACAGGTCGTTTTCCCGGCTCCGTTCGGGCCTATAAGGCTCGTTATCGAGCCGCGCTCCACTTCGATCGAAAAGCCGCTCACGGCGGTCAGCCCGCCGAATTTTATCATTACGTCTTCTGTCTTGAGTATGATATCAGCCATTTGCGCGCGCCTTCCTTCCCGTTATGCGCCTGGCGAAACGCGCAGCGCTTTCCCAGCTGAATTCGTAGCCGCCTATTATGCCCTCGCGTCGGTAAAGGATTATGAACAGAAGCAGCAGCGAGAATATCAGCATCCTCATGCCGGGCATCCCCGCTATCTCCCACGAGCCTATCGTTATCGTTTCCTCAACGAAGCGCAGCCATTCAAGCAGCACCGTTATCACAACGGCGCCTACCAGCGAGCCCGTTACGGAACCGAGTCCTCCGACGACGACGAACATCAGGATATTAAAGGTAAGCTGGAAGTTGAACATCTTGGGGTCTATAGTAGTGATAAGGCTGCCCATCAGAGAGCCGCCGATGCCGGCAAAGAAGGCGCCGATAACGAAGGATATCGTCTTTGTCCTGAAAGTGTTTATCCCCATCGCTTTTGCCGCGACCTCGTCGTCTCGCACGGCGCGCAGCGTATTGCCGAAGTTGCCCGAGAGCAGCTTTACTATCACATAGACGGTAAGTATGCACCAGAAATAGTTCCATCCGAGACCGGCATAGGCCGGGATGCCTTTAAGTCCCAGCGCACCGTTCGTGATCGGCGTCATATTCGTAAAGAGCACGCGGATTATCTCGCCGAAGCCGAGCGTAGCTATACCAAGGTAGTCGCCGCCGAGCCGCAGGCAGGGCAGTGCTATCAGAAGGCCTACCAGGGCTGCGGCAAGTCCGCCTGCCACGACAGCCGCAAAGAACGGCGCGTGCATCACGGAGAAGGGCCACATCATCGGCTCAAGTATATACATCATCTCTTTTTGAGCGGCCGGGAGAATCAGTATCGCGGTGACATATGCCCCTATCGCCATAAAACCGGCGTGAGCGAGAGAAAACATGCCCGTGAAGCCGTATATAAGGTTAAGGCTTATCGCAAGTATCGCATTGACGGCTATAAGGTTCAGCACCTGCACCGAATATCCGTCAAGGTTGTTCTGCCCCCACCAGAGGAAGAGCGCAAGCAGAGCGAGGCAGCCGGAATTAAGCAGCAGTTTCGTGGTTTTTTTCATTATATCTTATCCTCCAGCTTCTCGCCCATAAGTCCGGTCGGCCTGTAGAAGAGTATCAGTATAAGCAGAACGAACGCGAAAGCGTCGCGGTAGCCGGAAAGCGACGGGAAAAGAGCCACCAGCATTATCTCCATAAAGCCGAGCAGCAAGCCTCCTATCATCGCCCCCTGCACCGAGCCTATGCCTCCGAGCACCGCGGCTATGAAAGCCTTGAGCCCGGGGAATACACCCATGAAGGGATGTATCTGCGGATAACGGAGAGCCCACATGATGCCGGCCGCAGCCGCCATGGCCGAGCCAATTCCAAAGGTCAGCGCTATTATGCGGTCGACCTTTACCCCCATCAGCCTTGTCGTTTCAATATCACGCGATATAGCGCGCATCGCGATTCCCGGCTTTGTGCGGTAAAGCATCCAGATCAGCGCCGCGACAAGCAGGAACGATATGACGGGAACAAATATAGCAAGCGGAAGGATACGCGCGCCGCCGATCGAAATTACCTTCACAAGGGGCTCGAAGCGCGGCATTGGCTTGGGAACACCGGTAAAGATAACGAGGCAGAGATTTTCGATAAAGAATGAAACTCCTATAGCGGAGATAAGCGCCGATATGCGGGGGGCGCTGCGCAGAGGCTGGTACGCGATGCGGTCAATCATCATGCCGAAGAGCGCTGTCGCCGCTATTGAAAGTATGACGGCCGGTATCCACGGAAGATGCATGCCGGCTATCGCAATAAAGACGAAATATGTGCTTATCATAAAGATATCCCCGTGGGCGAAGTTTATCAGCCTGAGGATACCGTAGACCATCGTATAGCCGATGGCGATCAGCCCGTAAAGGCTGCCCAGCATAAGGGCGTTGAAGAAATGCTGGACTATCATATCAAATGTCATAGTATTACCTCTCTTGACCCCTGCGGATGTGCGGGGGAAGAATTTTTTCGAAAGAACGCAGACGCGGCAGAACCGGCGCCGTCAAAAGCGCAGGCGCGCGGCT
>JAFYJW010000068.1 GCA_017537925.1 Synergistes sp.
ACGTAGACCTCGCCCTTGAAGTGCGTATGCGGATGGATGCTTCCCGGCTTCGCCAGGACCTGACCGCGCTCGACGTCTTCCTTGCCTACGCCGCGAAGAAGGATGCCTACGTTGTCTCCGGCCTCCGCGTCGTCCAGGATCTTGCGGAACATTTCAAGGCTCGTCGCTACTGTCTTGCGGGTGTCTCTCAGTCCTACGATCTCTACTTCGTCGCCCGGCTTGATTATGCCTTTTTCAACTCTTCCGGTTACGACCGTGCCGCGGCCCGTGATCGTGAAGACGTCTTCGATCGGCATAAGGAACGGGAAGTCCACTTCGCGCTCAGGTGCCGGAATGTATTCGTCGCAGGCGTTCATGAGTTCCATGATCTTGTCTGTCCACTCGTTGTCCTCTTCGGACTCGAGCGCTTTCAGCGCGCTTCCGCGGATGATGGGGATCTCGTCTCCCGGGAACTCGTATTTGTTGAGAAGGTCTCTGATCTCCATCTCAACGAGATCCAGAAGTTCGGGGTCGTCTACCATGTCGCATTTGTTCATGAAGACTACCAGCGCGGGGACGTTGACCTGGCGGGCAAGAAGAACGTGCTCGCGGGTCTGGGCCATCGGGCCGTCTGTCGCGGCGACCAGAAGGATCGCTCCGTCCATCTGCGCGGCGCCGGTGATAATGTTCTTGATGTAGTCGGCGTGACCCGGGCAGTCGATGTGCGCATAGTGGCGCGCTTCTGTCTGATATTCGACGTGCGCGATGTTGATGGTGATGCCGCGCTCTCTTTCTTCAGGCGCCTTGTCGATCATGTCGAACGGCGTGAAGTCCGCTCCGCCGTGGCGGGCCAGTGTCTTCGTGATCGCAGCCGTCAGCGTCGTCTTACCGTGGTCGATATGACCGATCGTACCGATGTTAAGATGCGGTTTGCTGCGTACGTATTTCTCTTTTGCCATGCTTAAGTTCCTCCTTGTAGTTTGCTCCGGTGTTTCTTATGCCCCGCCGGTGGGCTGAGTTACTGTCTTAAGGCACATCAAAAAAGACCCGGTGAGCCGGATCTCCAGAGATATGTAGAGGGATTATAACTTATTAGTCTTTGAATTGCAATAGCAAATATTCAGCGGCGCGAATATCGCGCGAATATCGCGGTCACCGGGTTCCGCCCCGCGCCGCCGCTATATAATAGTATAGCGAAGGACGCGCAAAACGGGGGAAAATAGATGAAATACTTTGCCGAATATTCTTTTGACGGAGTCGGGCGGCTTTTGCTGGGAGAGGAAGCCGGAAGCATCACGGATCTGCATTTTGAAAAGAGCGGAACGCGTCCGCGCGGGTCTGTCATGATGAAGGAAACGGAAGTGCTTGCGAAAGCCGGACGTCAGCTCGAGGAGTATTTCCGCGGAGAGCGCAGGGTCTTTTCTCTGCCTCTTGCTCTGCGCGGCACACCATTTCAGCTGCGCTGCTGGGAAGCGCTGCGCGCCGTGCCTTACGGAAAGACCGCGACTTACGGCGACATAGCCCGGGCCGCGGGCTCGCCGAAAGCTTTCCGCGCCGCCGGAATGGCCAACAACAGAAATCCGGTCGCGATAATAGTCCCCTGCCACAGGATAATAGGCGCGGACGGCAGTCTTACGGGCTACGGCGGAGGGCTTGAGATAAAGGCATTTCTTCTTGCGCTCGAAGCGAAGTACAGCCGGTGCTGAACGAAAACGCGCCATGCCCGAAAGAGGGCTTTTTGCCGTTTGTTATATAAAGAAGGAATCGCTTCAGAGAGCGCGCCGGAATAGTATAATGTAAAAGATATGCGGCGCTTTTGATACGGTAAGAGGCCGACTCTTTTCGGCAGCGCCGCGGAAGACGGCGGAAATCTATTTTGCGCCTTTCGGACGGACGCGCGGCGCATCTGACGGGCGTATATACGACATGAACGGAGCTGCACGCATATGAACAGGGCTGGCAAATGGATAATGGGAGCGCTCGCGGCGGCTTTTCTGCTCGGGCTGCTGCCTACGCTTTTCGACGCGTTTTCGGAATTTTTTATTCTCACCGAGGAAGGCTTCGGCGTTACGCAGAGCTTTATACAGGCAGCCGAAGAGGTCATGGTCTTTCTCAAGAGCTATATGTGGCATATCATCATCATTTATTCGCTCTTTATCGCCTTTATTATTTTTATGGAGGGGCAGAACCCCGACAGGACGATATTGTGGCTTGCCGTCCTTGTTCTTGTCCCGGTCTTCGGCGTTATCCTCTATATGCTGCTCGGCCCCGACATGCACGGGATACGCCGCCGCCATATGCTGCATGCGGCGAAAAAGAATCAGAACGCGATCGATATATCTTCCTTTAAAGAAGGCAGGGACAACCAGCTTCTTATAGGGCGCATGCTGCACTCCTGCTGCGGCGCGGATCTGCTTATGAGAAACAGGATAGATGTACTGATAAACGGTTCGGAGACTTTCCCGGCGCTGGAAGCCGCGATAGCTGGCGCTAAGAAGTTCGTGCACGCCCAGTTTTTCATATTCCGCGGCGACGATCTCGGCAGCCGCTTCGGCGAAGCGCTTTCGGAAGCGGCCCGCCGCGGGGTCAAGGTCCGGCTTTTGTATGACGCGGTGGGAAGCTGGGGGCTTAAGGCCGATTTCGTGAAGAAGCTTGAGGAGGCAGGAGTGGAATGCCGCTCCTTCATGCCTGTTTCTCTGCCTATCTTCCACCGCGGCATGAATTTCCGCAATCACAGGAAGATACTTGTGATAGACGGAAAGACGGCCTTTACCGGCGGTCTGAACATCGGCAAGGAGTATGAGGGCAGGGGGCCTCTCGGCTTCTGGCGCGATACGTTCGTGCGCGTCGAGGGAGACGCGGTGCTGCCGCTGGATAAGATATTCGCCGAGGACTGGTGCAAAATGAAGGAAGAGGATCCCGCGCTGATATGCGGGGAGGCGGAGAATGCGGAAGATGTCTCGCAGCGGGAGCACCGCTCCGAAATTCCCGTGCTGCCGGTCCAGGTCGTCTCAAGCGGCGCGGGCAGCGTGTGGCATTCGATAGCGAACGGCTATTACGGCATGATCTCCCGCGCCCGTCAGAAGGTTTGGGTGACTACGCCATATCTGGTGCCGGGGCCCGCGCTGATGAACGCCATGACGACGGCCGCTCTTTCTGGCGTGGACGTGCGCGTGATGATTCCCGAAAAAAGCGACCATTTCCTCGTTTTCTGGGGCAGCAGGAGCAATATCGCTCCCCTTTTGCGCGCGGGTGTCCGCGTATTCCTTTATAAAAAGGGCTTCATACATACGAAATCGGCGGTCTCCGACGGACATACGGTATCTGTCGGCACCTGCAACATGGATGTTCGCAGCCTTGAGATAAATTTCGAGAATCAGCTTTTTATATACGACGAGGATACGGCGCGGAAGTTCGAGACGCAGTTCGAGGCCGACATGGAGGAATGCCGGGAACTGAATGCCGCGGAATGGGAACACAGGTCTGTTTTCAATAAACTGCTCGAATCCTTCGGCCGTCTCTATTCGGCGCAGATTTAGGCATGCAGGACAGGGTATTCGAACGGCGCTTTTCCGAACATCCGGCATTCTGGGCCGCGGGCTCCGCGGCTTTGGCGCTGATCTATCTTTATATCTTCCTCAGGCTGAAAGAGGCACGCCCGCAGCTGGACGCGGGCGTCATATGGATTCTTGTCTGCGTTTCGATGACGGGGCTCTCATATATCGCGCGCAGGACCGGAAGGATCCACGGCGCGGTGATGCGCATGTGGACGGACAGGCTCGGAAGCATATGGCTGCTTTTTGCGCTCTTTTCCTTTTTTGCCCTTGTGATCTTTGAAACGGCGGACGACTTTTTCAATACGGAGCTCTCCCCCGGCGTTCTGGTCTGCGGCGCGTTTGTTTCAGCCGCCGCCGTCATCGCAGTAGGCATGGGAGAGGCGCAGCGCATAGAAACGACGAGGATAACTGTCGAGACGGATAAACTGCCGCCGGATATCCCGAAGCTCCGCGTCATACAGCTGACGGACCTGCATCTTGGGCCTTACAGCGGCATGAAGCTGCTTGCGCGCGTGCTGCGCCGCGTGCGCGAAGAAAAGCCCGATATGGTCGTTGTGACGGGCGACGTGGCCGACGGGCCGCTTGAGGGAAGACGCAGGGAGATAGCGATGTTCCGCAGGCTGAAGCCGAAATACGGATTTTTCGCCGTTATGGGAAATCATGATTTTTACGACGACGAAGAGGGCGCGAGAGACTTTATGCAGCAGGCGGGGATGCGGCTGCTTGACGCCGAAGCGGAAACGTCCGGAGGCATCGTCGTCGCGGGCGTGAGCGACAGGGATCACCTGTGCGGCGAAAAGTGGGGCCTGTCGCGCTCCGAGACTTTTATCGTAAATACAAAGAGCCGCTTCCACGACAGCTTCATCCTTCTGCTGAGGCACAGGCCGGTGGTCGAGACGGGCACGCAGGGGATGTTCGACCTGCAGCTGTCGGGGCACACGCACGGAGGGCAGATACTGCCCTGCCCGTCGTCGCGGCTTTTCCTGCGCGGCCATTCGCGCGGCGTCAAGAAGCTGAAAAAAGGCAGCATGCTCTATACCAGCAACGGCGCGGGCTACGTCGGTCCCCCGATCCGCTTTTTCGCGCCGCCCGAGATAGTCGTGATAGATCTGGAAAGAAAAGATGGCGCGTCCCTATAGAAGCGGCGCCGAAAGGGCCGGGCGCCTTGCCGACGATCTTCTGGCCTTTAAGAGAGCTCCGGGAAGTCCCGCCGAACGCCCGGCCGAAACGCCCGATGTGCTCGGCCTGCCTGAGGGCAGATGGCTTTCGCGCGGCGTCTACCGCATGGAGCATGTATTCAGATACGGGTCCTTCTACGGCAAAAGGCAGCTCTGCTCGCCCTGCGGCGCGGGCAGGATGCTTAAGCTCTGGGGCGGGAACGGCACGCCCGTTTTTATCGACACGGAAACGACAGGCCTTTCCGGAGGAACGGGGACTTACGCATTTCTTGTCGGCATAGGAGTCTGCCGCGGAGATTCGCTCTCCGTCGTGCAGCTTTTTCTTTCGGGCCCCGCATGGGAACGGGAGTGGCTCGCCGCGCTCGAAGCTGAGCTGCCGGAGAGCTTCGGCCTTGTCACATACAACGGACGCGCGTTCGACCTTCCGCTGCTCCGCACGCGCTATACTCTCTCCCGCGCCGTTCCGTCGTGGGACGGCTCTCCCCATATGGATCTGCTTACCCTTACGAGGCATTTTTACAGGGACCGCCTCGAAAGCTGTTCTCTCTCGTCGATGGAAAGAAATATCTTAGGGCTCGTCCGCAGCGGCTGCGATGTGCCGGGAAGCGAGATTCCGCGGATGTACGCGCAGTTTCTGCGCAGCCGTGACGCGCGCCCTCTGCGCGGAATCTTTTATCACAACACGCTTGATATCGTGTCGCTTGCCGCTCTGCAGGTGCATGTCGCCGAACTGATTCAGGGAAAGTGCTCGTGCGCGGAAGATCTGCTGCGCGCGGGAGATCTGTGGAAGTCAAAGGGCTTCTGCGAAAACGCGTGCGCCCTGTGGCGCGCTGCGCTCAG
>JAFYJW010000069.1 GCA_017537925.1 Synergistes sp.
ACTTGCCCAGGGGCCTGCTGCCATCGCATTTGTTCCTGTGGCTCCATTGTTGTCATAGTTGCTGCCTGAGCCTGTAGCAGTGGAACGCACTGAATAGTAATGCACCTCCTCTGCGAAGGCCGGAGCAGAGACAAGCGGCGCCGCTATAAGAACAAGAGCGATCAGCGCGTAAAAAACGCACGCTTTTCCGACCGGCATAAATAAACTTCCTTTTTTGAGTCCTGTTTTCCGCACGGCATATTCCTCCCATTTACTTCCTTTTTAGCATATGGATGTTGCATTAACATTTTAAAAAGCATTTCATGTTTTGTCAAAAACAACGAGCTGAAAATATTGTGAAGAACGAGCTGAAAATATTGTGAAGAATATTGTCATAAACCCTTTGCAGAGCCGGTTCGAAACGCTCCGGGACGAACGCTTTCGGCGCCGCATCCGGGCAGAATACGAAAAAAATTGAAGCAGATAAGTACAAAAAACAGAGGGGAATCCCTCTCATTCCAAAACAAAAAAGTCAGGCTTTCATTTTTCGCTAAAGCCTGACTTATAGATGATGCCGTCAAAAACAATGCAGATGCGGCCAAAAGAGAGGCCGCATCTGCATTTCAGACAGTTTTATCCGGCGTCTGTTAATTAATTTGACGCCTCGAACATATCCTTGCCGACTCCGCAGACGGGGCAGACCCATCCGTCGGGGATGTCTTCGAACGCTGTTCCGGGAGCTATTCCGCCGTCGGGATCCCCTATCTCCGGGTCATATACGTAACCGCATACTGTGCAGACATATTTCTTCACTGAAATCCTCTCCTTTTAATGGAATTTACGGATTCAAAAACCCGTTATCCGTCATGATTATATCATCTTTGACTTAAAGTCAAACAACAAAGAGCTCCTGCGGCAGGCCTTCCGTCAGCCGCACCGCTCCCTCTTTTAAAATCAGATAGTCGTCTTCAAGCCTCATTCCGCCGAATCCCGGGATATAGAGCCCCGGCTCCACCGTTACGATATCTCCTTCACGCAGGATATCGTCCCTGCGCGGGGAAAGTACAGGAGCCTCATGTATCTCCAGTCCAAACGAATGGCCGAGGCTGTGCGTGAAGTATTCTTCCTTTCCGGCGGCCCGGAATATGCCAGCTGCCTTTTCGTGCAGCGCGCTTCCCGAAGCCCCGGCGCAAAGCAGGGAAGCGGCCTGTCTGTGCGCTTCGGCAATAAGCCCGTGCAGCGCACGTGCCTCCTGCGATGGTTCTCCTATCGAAAAATTCCTTGTGATATCGCAGAAGTATCCGTTCCAGCGCGCGCCGAAGTCCACGGTGACCCACTGCCCTTTTTCCATCGTCTTCTCACTGGCGCGCCCGTGCGGCATCACGCTGCGAAGCCCGGAGGCCACGATCATGTCAAAGCCCGGCGCTCCGCCTTTCATGCATATGTTACAGTTCAGAAGCGCCTCGAATTCCTTTTCTTTCATCCCGGGGCGGACTGATTCCAGAGTTTTCAGAAAGGCTTCCGCTCCAATTTCTGCGGCTTTTTTCACCGCATCGGTCTCGCTTTCATCTTTTTTACGACGCAGCTTCTTCAATATTTCCGATCCGTCGAAAGCCTCGGCCCCGGAAAGCGAAAGAAGCTCCTCCCATGTGCGATGGAACGTTTTGCCCGCCTCGCACAGAATCTTCGTAACTCCGCGTTTTTTTATGCTTTCCGCGGCATCTTTCAGCATGCTGTCCTTAATGCCGCATATCCTGTGCGGGGACTGCGCTTTTCCCTGATGTATGTAGCGCCCGTCAAGGTAAAGCTCGGCGCAGCCGTCGTCATATATTACAAGAGCGCCTGACGTTCCCCTGAAACCGCTCAGGTAGAAGAGGCTTTCCCAGTTTGTATTTTCGTCGGTTATTACGACAAATGCTCCCGCGCCCTGTCCCCGCAGGCCTTCCGCAACTGCCGCCGTCCGGCGCGTTATGTTACTCTCCATTTTCTTTTCCCATCTTAAGAAGCCGCCAGAGCTCCTCTTTCGGTTCCGGGACCGGCGCAGGGAGCGGCGGACCCATACTGCCGACCGAGGCTGCGGCAATACCTGCGGCTCTCAGATCCGAAAGCGCGCTTTCAGCAAGTACTTCGGGAACGACCGCAAGCAGCGACCCCGAGGCGATAAGATGAAGCGGGTCAAAACCAAGTTTCTTCGCGGCCCTTGCCGTCAGTTCTGCTATCGGAAGAGCATCGGCGTCGATCTTTGCGCTCAGCCCGCAGAGCATGCATATCTCGTCCAGGCCTCCGCAAAATCCGCCTTCGGTGGGATCGTGCATAAATTTTGCATACCGGCGCAGTATGCGCGCTTCCGGCAGCACGGAGGTCATATCGGCCCAGGAAAGTATCTCAGATATCTCCTCTTCGCTCATAAAGGGAGAGAGCAGTTCCGGACGGTCCGCAGCAACTATCGACATTCCCTCGATGCCGATATGCTTTGTCACGATTATGACGTCTCCTTCGGAGATATCCGACGCCCTCATGACCATGTCGGCAGAGCCGACAAGAGCCCCCATTATCACCGGGCGGTCATAGCGGTCGTTGAATTCGGTGTGACCTCCGGCAACCGCTATGCCCTGAGCACGGCACTCCTCGTCTATCTCGCGCATTATGCGCGCCGCGCCCTCCTCTCCGAAGGAGGGAGGCAGCACGAGCGTGACTGCAAGGTATTCGGGGTCCCCTCCCTTGGAGGCTATATCATTTGAGTTTATGCGCACCAAGAGGCGTCCGGCTCCCTTTTCCGCGCCGACGACTGGGTCGGATGCGAATATCATATATTTGCCGCAGGGCCACTTTATCACCGCGGCGTCCTCTCCGACGCCGGGACCTATCAGCAGCCCGGCTTTTTCAGCCCCGCGGTAGGAAAGCACATTGCGCTTCAAAGCCTCGGGTGAAAGCTTGCCGGATGGTATCTTTTTCTCATTCGGTTCGGTCATTTTGCTCATCTCTGTTCCCTGTGCGGCTCCGCGCGCAGAAAATGCGCAGCCGCAGTAATTCTGCCTGTAAAGGCCAAGCTCTTTTGAGCGCGCGACGGACCTTTTAAATCCGTCTTTTTTCCGCCATACCTTTTCCACCCATACAAGTCCGTATCGGGCCGCTGCGCGCGCGCCCGTTTCGTTTATCAGCTCCGCGTCCTTGTGAGGGCTTATCGTAAGAGTCGTGCATAAATGAGTGAAGCCGTTCTCAGCCGCATATGCGGCAGCTGCGGAAAGCTGCTCTTCAAAGCATCTGGCGCATCTTCCGCCGCGTTCCGGCTCATTCTCAAGACCGCGCACCGCTTCAAACCATTTGCCCGGCTCATAGCTTTCTAAAAAGACGCCGACGCCCTCTTCCGCGGCGAGAAGCCTCACGGCCTCTGCGCGCTTCTGATATTCTTCTTCGGGATGTATGTTGCTCCCGTAAAAGAAGCCGACTGCGTCGTAGCCTTCATCGGCCAGTTCCGGCCACGGTACGGTTGCGTCGGGCGCGCAGCATATATGCAGAAGCAGCTTTGCTTTTTTCAAGCGCAGGGCTCCGCATCTTCCGCTGCGCCGCACGGAGGCTCGCTCCCGGAAGCGCTGACATCTGTTTCAGGTTCCTCACATTCCATCGGCAGCGTCTTTACCGCAAACATTAGATAACCCGTATGGCCTATCATCATATCAACAGGCCTTATCCTGTTCGGTTCGGTCTTATAGTGGCGCAGCATTATCTCAAGCACCTGCACGTCGGCGAAGCCGAAATCCTGAAGCGCCCGCAGCGTTTCTGATATCTGATTCGTCGTAGGCACCAGAATGCCCAGGTGATTGCCCGGAGCAAGCGCTTCATACGCCTTGTCGATATGTTCCCACGGATTTGGGACGTCGAGGAACACAGCGTCTGCACCGCGCTCCTTGAAGCCTTCGTCAAGAGAACGGACATTGAATTCGATTCTGTGCGCAACGCCCCACCTTTCAGCGTTCTTCCGCGCAAGTTCCGAAAATTCCGGGCGGCGGTCGTAGGTGCAGACTTTGCCGGTATCGCCCACAAAATGGGCAAAGGTGCAGCAGAGGCTGCCGGAACCGGTGCCGCATTCGACGACCGTACAGCCCGGGAATATATTCAGGTGCTCGATTATAAAGCCGGCCTCTTTGGGAAAGACGATCTGCGTCTGTCTTTTTATCCTGCGCGTATATTCGCCCAGCGTCGGGCGAAGCAGGTAATAGACTTCCCCCTTGGGGGTGCGCAGGCCTTCACCGAAGCTGTGCTGCATAAGGTCAGAGTGCTTAAGCTCGCCGAAGTGCGTCCCCTGGACCATGCCGTGCTGCATCCGAACGAGGAAGCTGTCGTTCTTCTTCGGATACCATATAAGCACCAGCTCCCCTTCGGATATCATTTAAGGATCTTCCTGACCTCGTCGGCTATTCCGGCTGCCGAGAGCCCCATGTCCGCAAGCACGGCCTTGTTTGTCCCCGAAAGGCCGTAGCGCGTTACGCCCATATTGCGGATCCTGACCGCGCGCCCCGCCCTCGCGAAAGCAAGCGCGGCGCGCGCCCCTATACCGGTGTCCGCGTTGTGGTCCTCGCAGGTGACCAGCGGCATGGCTCCGACTTCGGCAAAGAGCTGCTCTTTGTCCATCGTAAGCGGCGTAGCGCAGTGCATGACCTTTACGCTTATGCCCTCTTCCGCAAGGACGGAAGCCGCCTCGAGCGCAGCCCCGGCCAGATGCCCCATCGCAAGGACCGCGGCGTCGCGTCCTTCGCGCAGCACGTCTATCTTTCCGTCGGCGAATTCATAGTCTCCTCCGTAATACGGCTCGCCGTTTTCCTTAAGGATGACGGGCAGCGCGCTGCGCCCCATCGCAAGGCATATATTGCCCGGCTGCTTCAGCATCCAGCGGGTCGCGCGGTCGGTCTGGTTCGGGTCTGCCGGCACGATCACATTCCAGCCGAATGTATTCGCGAAGAGCCCGACATAATCTATGCACTGATGTGTCATGCCGTCTTCGCCTACGTCAAGGCCTGTATGAGTAAGCACGGTCTTTATGCCGGCGCGATTGATATCGTTCAGTCTCTGCTGATTGTAGACTTCATCGCTTCCGAAAACGCCGAAATCGGCCCATACGGCCACGACACCGGCTACGGAGGCAGCTCCGGCAGCTGTCGCGGTCGCGTGTTCCTGTATGCCTGTCTCGATAAAGTTATCCGGACAGGCTTTTGCAAAAGCGTCGACCTTGACGGAGCCCGCAAGATCGCAGTCAAATACTATGATCGGGGTGCTGCCCGGTTTTTTGTAGTTCAGCCCGCCGACATCGGCAAGGGCGGCTCCGAAGGCTCCGCGGTTGTCTTTTTTGTCATCCTTTGTATATGTGCGCGGAACGCCTGTATCGAGCGCAGGCTTGTCGCACGTCACTCTGCGCCCGGCGGGAAGCGGAAGCGTGCGTTCCTCAAGCAGCGAATCAAAGAGCGAGATATCGCTTCCGAGCTCCTTAAGCGCCTGCTCCAGCTTCTCTCCTGTGGCAGGCTTTCCGTGGTAGTCGGGGATATTTTCCATAAACGAAACGCCTTTGCCCATTACCGTCCTGCACAGCACAACTGCCGGGACGGACGAGCTCTTCGCTTCTTTCAGCGCTCTGTATATCTCTGCAAAATCGTGCCCGCAGCATTCTATGACGCGCCAGCCGTCCGCAGCCCAGAGAGCCGGTATATCCGACGGCATTACAGCGGAAAGTCTGCCGCTGATCTGTATATCATTCCAGTCGACTACAGCGGTGATATTGGAAAGTTTTTCCTTTACGGCTATCCTGCGGGCCTCGGCGACCTGTCCCTTTACCTGTTCGCCGTCACCCATCACTACCCATGTGTGCGAGCGCGAGCCCCGCGCGCGCGCTGCCAGCGCAAAACCGACGCCGGCGGCAAGCCCCTGCCCCAAGTTGCCGGTACCCCAGTCCACGCCGGGGACGTCGCGTTCCACATGCCCCTGATAAGGGCTTCCGGCGCGGCGGAAGTTGGCCGCCATCTCGTGCGCAGGGA
>JAFYJW010000070.1 GCA_017537925.1 Synergistes sp.
CGGAATCCGGAATTCGCGGCTCAGATACCGGCCGAAAAAGAGCGCGAAGAAAGATATTCGCACTTCCCCAAAGGAGGGGGAGAGCGCCGGGACGGCGGACGCGACCGCGCACCGGAGCGCGACCGTGACAGGGACCGCGACCGCGGCTTTGACCGCCAGCGCGGCGGCTATGAGGAAGAGGAAAGACCGCACCGTCCGGCAAGGCGTTTTGAAAGAGAGCGCAAAAATTAATGGCCGGGCAGATCACGGTAAAAGTAAAAAACTGCGGATGTGCGGATCTTCCGGCGTATGCGACCTGCGGATCTTCCGGCATGGACTTGCGTTCGTCGGAAAGCACGGTCATAAAAGCCGGGCAGCGCGGCTGCGTGGGGACCGGGCTTTACCTTGAGATTCCCGAAGGCTATGAAGCGCAGGTGCGCCCCAGAAGCGGGCTTGCGCTGAAGCACGGCATTACGGTGCTGAACACTCCGGGGACCATCGATTCCGATTACCGCGGGGAAGTGCGCGTAATACTGGCCAACTTCGGCGAGAATGATTTCGCTGTTGAGCCGGGAGACAGGATAGCTCAGATGGTCTTTGCCCCTGTCGTCAAAGCGGATCTTGAAGCGGCAACGGAGCTGGGCGATACGGAAAGGTCTTCCGGAGGCTTCGGCAGCACCGGCAGAAAGTAGAATCGTTCCCGCCCTGCGGACGGGATCCCGGGGCCGCGGCAGAGGCGCCCCGGCTTGACAAAAACAGCGTCAGGCGGTATAAAAGCTGATGTTGCGTAAATAACCGGCGCGATGATGGGAAGAGTAGAAGCGGTGAAGTGCTGCAGAGAGGAGACCGTACATTTGTACAGCTGGAAGGTCTCTGCACGGAACGCTTTGAAGACCGCCCCGGAGCGGACGCCGAAGCCGTAAGGATAAGGCGTCAGGGTGCGCCCTGAACAGCGCGAAAAGGGCATGCGGTGCCGCATGCCGAAATGGAGTGGAACAGCGGATCATAAGCCGCCTCCTGTCAGGGGGCGGCTTTTCTTATTATCATAAAGGGGGATCTTTCTGATGGCTGTATTTTCAACACCTGACGGCAAAAGACTCGAAGCTGAGAGCACCACTGTACGTAAGCTTCTTGAAGCATGGCATCTGAAAAAAGCGATAGGGGCTTCCGTAGACGGCGAGGCAGTGGACTGCGATAAGGTATTTACAACGGATACGGTATTCACGCCTCTTTTCCCGGACAGCGAAGAGGGGCTGCATCTGCTGCGCCATTCGACGGCTCACCTTCTTGCGCATGCCGTGCTGCGCATTTTCCCGGAGGCCAAATTCGGCATCGGCCCGGCAATAAAGGACGGTTTCTACTACGATATCCGCTTCCCGCGCCCGATATCGGAAGAAGACCTTCCAGCAATAGAAGCCGAGATGCGGAAGATATCTCAGGAGAAGATACCTCTTGTCCGCAGCGAGCTTACAAAGGCTGAGGCGGTCGAAAAATTCTCCGCGATGGGCGAAGATCTCAAAGTGGAGCTGATCGAGGGCATAGAAGGGCAGACGCTTTCGACATATACCGAAGAAGACTTTACTGACTTCTGCCGCGGCCCTCACGTGCCGCATACCGGATGCTGCAAATTCTTCAAACTTCTCTCTGTTGCCGGCGCGTACTGGCACGGGGACGAGAAGAACGAGATGCTCACGCGCGTTTACGGCACGGCGTTCGGCACGGAAGATGAGCTGAAAGCTTATCTGAAGAGACTCGAGGAAGCAAAGGCGCGCGACCACCGCAAATTGGGCAGGGAGCTCGATCTCTTCAGCCTTCATAACGAAGGGCCAGGTTTTCCCTTCTTCCACCCCAAGGGAATGGTCATAATGAACACGCTGCAGGCCTTCTGGCGCAAAGAGCACACGAAGCGGGGCTACGTGGAGATAAAGACGCCGATGATACTGGACCGCGCTCTCTGGCTGCAGTCCGGACACTGGGATCACTACAAGGAAAATATGTACTTCACCGAGATAGACGAGCAGCCCTTTGCCGTCAAGCCGATGAACTGCCCCGGCGGCATACTCGTTTATAAGAACGACATACACAGCTACCGCGAACTGCCGATACGCATGGCCGAGCTCGGCTTCGTACACCGCCACGAGCGTTCGGGCGCTCTGCACGGCCTCATGCGCGTACGTGCGTTCACGCAGGACGACGCCCATATCTACTGCACGCCGGAGCAGATCAAGGACGAGATCAAAGCGATAATGGAGCTTGACAGATACGTTTATCAGGATGTTTTCGGCTTTAACTACCATGTCGAGCTCTCAACGCGTCCCGAGGATTCGATGGGTGATCCGAAGCTCTGGGATCTTGCGGAGCAGTGCCTGAAGGAAGCGCTGGAAGAGACCGGCACTCCATATAAGCTCAACCCCGGCGACGGAGCGTTCTACGGGCCTAAGATCGACTTCCATCTGGAGGACTGCATCGGACGCACATGGCAGTGCGGCACTATCCAGCTCGATTTCCAGATGCCGGAAAAATTTAACATGACCTACATCGGAAAGGACGGAGCCGAGCACCGCCCGGTCATGCTGCACAGGACCATCCTCGGCAGTCTTGAGCGTTTTATGGGCATCCTCATCGAAAACTATGCCGGAGCATTCCCGTTCTGGCTCGCGCCGGTACAGGCCAGGCTTTTGCCGGTCGCTGACGATTATGTAGAATATGCCGAAAAAGCTGCCGCACGCCTTAAAGAGGCCGGCATCAGGGTCGAGACCGACAGCCGTGACGAAAAGCTCGGAAAGAAGATCCGCGACGCGCAGCTTCAGAAGGTTCCGTATATGCTCGTGATCGGTGCAAAGGAAGCTGAAAACGGCACCCTCTCGGTGCGCGAACGCAAGGAGGGCGACCTTGGCGCTATGACCTTCGAAGAATTCCTTGACAGGACAAAAAAGGAATTCGACCCGATGAATTAAGAGGACGATTCCGGCCTGAGCGGGACTCCGCTCAGGCTTGGCTTTGCCTTCGTGCCGCAGCGGCATGCCTGTGGCTTTTGTTTTTTCTTATGGCATACTTTTTTAAGTATTGTGTACTAATTTTGAGCCGTTGATCAATAAAATATACATATTTTCATGAAAAAAAATAAATAGGCAGAAAATTTATATTAACCTGCTTGACAAAGGTTGAGATAGAGTATAATGTACTACCGTCGGCGAATAGCCGACGTTAAATATTTCCTGTTGGGAGGCAACACCTTGAAGAGCAACGGTACAGTAAAGTGGTTTAATGCAACGAAGGGTTACGGCTTCATCACGACCGACGAAGGCAATGATGTTTTTGTTCACTTCAGCGCCATCCAGGGCGAAGGCTTTAAGACCCTTGACGAGGGACAGAAGGTAAGCTTTGAGATCACACAGGGAAGCAAAGGTCCGCAGGCTTCCAATGTTGAGAAACTGTAAGTTTTAGGCATTTCTTTTTATTATATTTCGTTATTTTATAAAAGAAATAGGCTAAAAAGGAGGGCAGCCATCTGCTCTCCTTTTGTTTGCTATTTTTTTATTAAATTTCCTTTGACTATTATTACTAATTGCTATAGATTAGTACGCGTCGGCTTATGTGCCGGCAGTCGGCAAAACAGCAGAAAAACAGGAGGAGCTCCATGTCTCTAATAAAAGACAAACGGCTTTCGTATGACAAACTTCGCCGTTCGGCAGATATCGGCGCGCTCGGATTTAAAACGACAAAAAAAGTCGGCAGGCTCACAGGGCTGATAGGACAGGAACGAGCGGTGCGTTCTGTGGATTTCGGACTTTCCGTCCAGAGCAAAGGCTACAACATTTTCGTAGTCGGCGAGCCAGGCTGCGGCAGGACCACGTATATGATGTCGGAACTGCGCCGCGAAGCGGAAAAGATGCCGGCGCCGGACGACTGGGTATATGTATATAATTTCGACGATCCAAGCCAGCCGCTTTCGATAAACCTTCCGGCTGGGAAGGGACGCGAGCTCGCAAAAGACGCCGAGAACGCGATAGAGGAACTTAAGACCGCTCTCTCAAAAGCCTTTGACAACAGCGAGTTTGAAGACAGCAAAGCCCAGCTGGTCAAGACTTTTCAGGAAGAAGTCAACGGAATCATGGACGACCTGCGCAAATGGGCGGAAGAGAAGAATTTTTCGATAAAACGCACGCCGCAGGGCTTTGTCAATCTGCCCCTTATAATGGCGCCGCCCGTTCCAAAAGCCGAAGGAGATGGCGCGCCTGCGGACAGCTCCGAAACAAAAAAAGAAGAACACGGCGATGATGGCGTTCAGCTTGTGCGCCGCGAGATGCAGCAGGAAGAGTTCGAAAACCTTTCCGAGGAAGAGCAGCAGGTCCTGCAGAAGGTCTCCGAAGAGATATCGCAGAAGACTCTTGAAAAGCTGCGCGTAATACGCGAGCGCGAAAAGGAGCTCAAGGAGAAGATAAAGGAGCTTGAAGGGCAGATATGCAAAGTTGCCATCACTCCCGTCACTTCAGAGCTTACTGCGAAATATATGCCCAACGAAAAGCTCTCGAAGTGGTTCGATAAATTTACAGAGGATATAAGCACCAACTTCAACCTCTTCCTTGCCTCTGCGCGCGACGAAGCGGCCGATATAGAATTCACGCGCTATGAAGTGAACGCTTTTGTTTCGAACGATCCGAAGGGCGGCGCTCCCGTAATATGCGAGACCAACCCGATCTATTACAACTTAGTCGGCAAGGTCGATTATGAGAACAAGCAGGGCAACCTCTATTCCACGGATTTCAAGCATATCCTGCCGGGCGCGATGCACAGGGCAAACGGCGGCTTCCTGCTGCTTGACGCGGACGAACTGCTGAGACAGTTCATGTCCTGGGACGTGCTGAAAAGGGTACTGCGCTACCGCGAGCTCTCTATAGAAAATCTCGGAGAACAGCTCGGTTATATCCCTGTTTCCACTCTGAAGCCGGAGCCGATTCCCATCGATATGAAGGTCGTGATAGTTGGGACTCCGTATCTTTACTATCTGCTGAATATTTATGATCAGGAATTCAGCAAGGTCTTCAAGGTGAAGGCTGAATTCGATTCCGAGATGCCGCGCACTCAGGAGAGCGAATACCAGCTGGCGCAGTTTGTGGCCGGTTTTGCCGAAAACGAAGGAGGGCTCAACTTTACCGCCGCCGCTGTGGGCGAGATCATAGAGTGGTCCTCGCGGCTTGCCGAAGACAGAGACAAACTCTCGACCCAGCTTAATAAACTGGCCGAGGTGCTCGTCGAAGCCACGGCCTATGCCAAATCTGACGGAAAGAAGCTTGTCGGCGTGGATTATGTGCGCCGCGCCATCGAAGAGAAACTCTACCGCGTATCTCTTTGGGAGGACAAAATGCTGGAAGAGTTCAGCCGCGGCGTGGTACATATAGATACCGAAGGCTCCGTCGTCGGACAGATAAATGGCCTCACCGTGTCACAGCTTATAGACACTTCTTTCGGTTCTCCCGTGCGCATAACGGCGAACGTTTTTATGGGCGCAAGCGGAGTGGTCAACATAGAACGTGAAGTCAACATGACAGGGCCGATACACAATAAGGGGCTGATGATACTTTCCAGCTACCTCGGGCGCATGTATGCGAAAAATTATTCTCTCTCTGTAGCTGCGCGCATAACCTTTGAGCAGACATACGGAGGGATCGAAGGAGACAGCGCTTCCTCCACAGAGCTTTACTGCCTGCTTTCGGCGATCTCCGGGATCCCTCTCAAACAGTCGATAGCAGTGACCGGATCCGTGGACCAGATGGGAAACATCCAGCCGATAGGCGGCGTCAACGAGAAGATAGAGGGTTTCTTCCGCTACTGCAAAATGCGCGGCCTGACCGGGACACAGGGCGTGATGATTCCCGTTCAGAACGAGCAGCATCTTATGCTTTCGCACGAGGTGACGGAGGCCGTCAGAAAGAATAAATTCCATGTCTGGAGCATTTCGACTATAGACGAGGGAATAGAGATACTGACCGGGATAAAGGCGGGGGCGCCGGACAAAAAAGGCGTATATCCGAAGAACAGCGTGCACGGCCGTGTTCAGGCCGAGCTCGAAGCGTGGATCGAGCGCTCCCTGCGTTTCAAGAAAAAAATGTACGACCGTGTCGATCCGCCGAGAAAAAAGAAGAAAAAGAAGAAAGTAAAAGAGCTTGCGGCGGAAGAGAACGGTGAAAAATAATGGCTTCGGTGCATCACGCAAAAGAGATTCTTGATGCGCTTGAAGCGCTTTACGGATATGAGGCGCGTCCCGCATCAGACTTTCGTTATGAGGAACCTCTTGACGACCTTGTGCTGACGATACTTTCGCAGAATACGAACGACAGGCTGAGGGATATTGCGTATAAGAACCTCAGAGAAAGATATAAGTCGTGGGAAGAAGCTGCAGACGCGGATCCTGAAGAGCTGAAGGAAGTAATAAGGATAGCCGGCATGAGCAATACCAAGCCTGCGCGCATACAGCAGGTGCTCTCTGATGTGCGCGCCCGGTTTGGCCGTTATTCGCTGAAAAGCCTGCGGGAGTGGAAACAGCCCGAAGTGCGCGGATACCTGACCTCTCTTCCAGGCATAGGCTCGAAGACATCTGCGATCGTAGAGGTTTTTGACCTCGATATGCCCGCCTTTCCGGTAGATACCCATATAACCCGGCTCTCCAAACGTTTCGGCTGGGCTGGCGAAAAAGAACCTCCGGATAAAATACAGTGCCGCCTTGAGGCAGAACTTCCGAAAGAACGCTTCAGAGGCGCTCACCTGAATTTTCTCGCGCACGGCAGAGGCATATGCGGCGCGCGCACTTTTAAATGCGCCGTCTGTCCTCTTGCGTCATGGTGCGAGTTCGGCATAAAAGCGTCTGCAGATGGAGCCGCGTGAATACAGGAAGATCTTTCTTGAGGCTGCTTCCCGCCAGGGCTGGTTAAGAGCGGACGGGATAGTATGCGCTCTTTCCGGCGGAGGGGATTCTGTCGCAATGGTGTGGATGATGAAAAAATTCTTCCGCGGACGGATAGTCGCGGCGCACCTTGACCACTGCACAAGAAACGGAGCCTCTCACGACGACGCCTCTTTTGTCCGTTCATTCTGCGGATCGCTCGGCATAGAATGCTGCGTAAAGACAGTTGACGTCCACGAGACGCGCATGCAGGGCGAGTCGTTTGAAATGGCCGGGCGCAGGGAACGCTACGATCATTTCCGCGCCGTTGCCGAGCGCTTTTCTCTTCCGCTTATCGCTGTAGCTCATAACGCTGACGACCTTGTTGAAACACAGCTTTTGAATATCGCGCGCGGCAGCGGCATAGCGGGACTGCGCGGGATACCGGAGTGCCGCGGGAATATAGTCCGTCCCGTGATCGATTTTACAAGAGAAGAACTGCGGGGCATTCTTGCCGAAAACGGCGTACCGTGGCGTGAGGATTATACTAACGACGAAAACGACTACAAAAGAAATAAGATAAGAAATATCCTTATCCCCTGGATAAAGGAAAATTTAAACGGGAATTTTGAATCTGTCATGAAGGGGCTGGCTGTGCAGGCTGAGGAGGAAACGCGGGAAAGAAGCGCAGCGGCGCTTGCAGAGATCGCAAAGGTCTCAGCGGATATTCCTCCTGCGCTTGCCGCATGGCGCACCGAAGGCCTTGCAGATCTGTCCGGGCTTACGCTTGCCGAGATGCTTCGCCGTCAGGGAGATGCGCTTTCTCTTCCGGTCCTTTCGCGCCGCCGCACGGACGAGCTTACGAGGCTCATAAGGCGCGGAGGGATGTGGCGTTTCCAGTGGGCGCGCGATATAGAGGTCTGCTATTCTTCGCTCGGTATAGGCTGGCTCCGCCGCGCCGATATAAGGAGCGGAAAAAATGCCTCCGAAAAAAAAATTCCATGGTGGGCGAGATAGCATTAAATATGCTATTATTTTAAATTGTTTGAATATATTCGCCGTACTGAGGGGAGCGCGTGATCATGGGATATGTAAAAGGGCGTCTTCTTATCTCTAAAGAGGAGATCGAAGAAAAGGTTAAGGAGCTCGGCGCGCAGATTTGCAGGGACTATAAAGACAAAAAGGTCATCTTTGTCTGTGTGCTTAAGGGAGCCGTCGTATTCTACACGGATCTGCTCCGCGCGATCGGCGACAAGGTCGACGCGCGCTTTGATTTTCTTGCGATCTCGTCATACGGGGCCTCAACAAAAAGCAGCGGCATAGTAAAGATTCAGAAAGACCTGAGCACAGATATCCACGGCGAAAATGTGATAATAGTCGAAGATATACTCGATTCGGGGCTCTCTCTGTCCTATATAAGCAATCTGCTCAGAGACCGTTCCCCTAAATCGCTTGAGATATGCGTATTGTTTGACAAGAAAGAGCGCCGCGTACGTCCGGTCGACGTAAAATACTGCGGCTTTACCATTCCGGATGAGTTCATCATAGGCTACGGACTTGACTGCGCCGAACAGTTCCGCAGCCTGGACGCAGTCTATATAGCGGAACCGGAAGAATAGCCCGGTACGGTAAAACGCAGCGAGCCGCAAAGCACACGGAAAGAGAGGATAACTGCCGTTGAAGAAAATTTCTAAAAATGTGGGAATGTACCTTGTCCTCATCGTACTGGTAGTAAGTCTTGTAAATATATTTTTAAATCCCGACGGATCCAAAAAAAGTCAGGGAAGGGAAACTCTTTCATACAGCGGCTTTTTGAAGGAACTCGACGCGGGCGGAGTCTCAAAAGTGACGATAGACCACGATGAGCTTACCGGCGTTCTGAAGAACGGAAAAGAGTTCGTTACATATATCCTTGATTCCGCTACGCTTCCTTCCGTGGTCGCAGAAAAGGGAGTGGAAGTCGAGATAGTGCCGCCTCCGAAGAATTCATGGATAGCGGCGCTTCTGACGTCGCTTCTGCCGACGCTGCTCCTTATCGGCGTGTGGATCTATTTTATATACAACATGCAGGGCGGCGGCGGAAAAGTAATGGGCTTTGCAAAGAGCAAGGCCAAGCTCTTTCTTGACAACCGCCCCAAGGTCACCTTCAACGATGTGGCAGGCTGCGACGAAGCCAAGGAAGAGCTTGTCGAGGTAGTGCAGTTCCTTAAGGATCCGGCAAAATTCGCAAGGGTCGGCGCAAGGATTCCGCGGGGCGTGCTTCTTCTTGGGGCCCCGGGGACCGGCAAAACGCTTATCTCACGCGCTGTGGCCGGTGAAGCGGACGTCCCGTTCTTCAGCATCAGCGGTTCCGATTTCGTTGAGATGTTCGTCGGAGTAGGCGCAGCCCGTGTGCGCGATCTTTTTGAACAGGCGAGGAAATATCAGCCGTGCATAATATTCATAGATGAGATCGACGCCGTCGGGCGCCACCGCGGCGCGGGACTCGGCGGAGGCCATGACGAACGCGAGCAGACGCTGAACCAGCTGCTTGTCGAGATGGACGGCTTTGACGCGGGCTCCGGCATCATCCTGATCGCGGCCACCAACAGGCCTGATATCCTTGACCCGGCGCTGCTGCGCCCCGGACGCTTCGACAGACAGGTCGTAGTTGACCGTCCGGACGTGAACGGACGCCGCGATATACTGAAGGTCCATCTGCGCGAGAAGAAAGTCGAAGACGACGTGGATCTGGATGTGCTGGCGCGCCGCACTCCGGGCTTCGTCGGCGCCGACCTGGCCAACCTTGTCAACGAGGCCGCGCTGCTTGCGGCACGCAGGGACAAGACAAAGCTCGGCATGCCCGAATTCGAAGAGGCTATAGACAGAGTTATCGCAGGCCCTGAGCGCAAGAGCCGCATCATAAGCAAGAAGGAACGCGAGATAATAGCATACCACGAAGCGGGACACGCTCTTGTCGCATCCAAAATAAAAGGCGCGGATCCCGTGCACAAGATATCGATAATACCAAGAGGACATATGGCGCTCGGCTATACGCTGCAGCTGCCCGAGGAGGACAGATTCCTGATATCGCGTCAGGAGCTCTCCGATCAGATAACAGTGCTGCTCGGCGGGCGCGTAGCGGAGATGATCTGCTTCGGCGACGTGACGACGGGAGCGTCGAACGATCTGGAACGCGCTACGCAGATAGCAAGGCAGATGGTGACGCAGTACGGCATGAGCGACAAGCTCGGCCTTGTGACGCTCGGCAGAAAGCAGCATGAGGTATTCCTCGGGCACGATATAGTCGACGACAGGAACTACAGCGAAGACGTGGCTCATACTATCGATCTTGAGATACGTGCGATAGTGGACGCAGCTATGAACAAAGCCAAGGAAATACTTACCGAAAACAGGGACCGCCTTGAGCAGATAACGAAACTTCTGCTCGAAAAGGAGATACTTGAGGGAGACGAGCTCGACGAGCTGCTCGGCTATCCGAAGAAGGAGATCGTCCGTAAGGCGGCGTCTGCAAAAGAAAAAGCTGAAGTTGAAGATAACTCTGAGTCAGACGGCGAAGAGAGAGAGGAAGCCGGTGCAGCGGCGGAGACCGCATCACAGGAAAGTCCCTCCATGCCTGACGAAGAAGCAGAAAGCGCTGCGGAAACTATACTTTCGGGAGAAAAGGCGGAAAAACCATCGGATCCGGACGCAGAAGTCCCGGAGAGCGGTGCACCCGGCGATTCCCAAGAGAGCGAAGACGCGGCGAATTAACGATATCCGGCCGCCCGGAAGGGCGGCTTTTTCATTACTGCGCCTGCCGCAGCGGAGAACTGTTTCATGGAGAAGGATAAATTCAAGCTTACCGCACCATTTGCCCTTTCAGGCGACCAGCCCCAGGCGGTCGACAAGCTGGTACGCGGTTTCCGCGAGAAGGACGGCACACGCCAGACACTGCTCGGCGTTACCGGCAGCGGCAAGACATTTACGATGGCAAACGTTATAGCCGAGCTCAACAGGCCGACTCTCGTAATGGCGCACAACAAGACTCTTGCCGCGCAGCTCTACAGCGAGTTCAGGGAATTTTTCCCCGAAAACTCCGTGAACTATTTTGTGAGCTACTACGACTATTACCAGCCCGAGGCCTATATTCCCGCCTCCGACGTTTATATCGAAAAAGATTCATCCGTCAACGAAAGGATAGAAAAACTGCGCCTTATGACCACCAAGTCGCTGCTTGAGCGCCGCGACGTGATAGTGGTTGCGAGCGTTTCATGCATCTACGGCCTCGGCAAAAGGAAAAACTACGAGGACGCTATATTTCATTTCGCGTGCGGGGAGCGCTACGACAGGCGGGAATTTATGATGCGCCTCATAGACAATTACTATGAGCGCAATGACGTTTCTCTTATACCAGGAACTTTCCGCAGCCGCGGCGAAACGATGGAGATATTCCCGGCTTACAGCGATACGGCGCTGCGCGTTGCTTTCTTTGACGATGAGATAGAGCGCATAGACGAGATAGATCCTGTTACCGGGCATTCCGTGATCCGGAAGGAAAGGGCGGGGATCTTCCCGGCGCAGCACTATGTGACGAGCCGTGACGCCATACAGAAAGCCGCGGGCGCGATAGAGGAAGAGATGGAGCGCTGCTGCGCGCGCTTTATAAGCGAAGGGAAACACCTTGAAGCGGAGCGCCTTAAGATGCGCACGAAATACGACCTTGAGATGCTTCTTGAGGTCGGCTACTGTTCAGGCATAGAAAATTATTCGCGCTACCTTGACGGAAGGAACGAAGGCGATCCGCCCGGGACGCTGCTTGACTTTTTCCCTAAGGATGCGCTTATTTTCGTGGACGAATCGCATATGACGCTGCCGCAGGTGCGCGGGATGTACAACGGCGACCGCGCAAGAAAAGAAGTCCTTGTGCAGCACGGATTCCGTCTGCCTTCATGCCTCGACAACAGGCCCCTGCGCTGGGACGAATATGAGCCGGTGCTAAAAAATGCGCTTTTTATATCGGCTACGCCGGGGGATTATGAATTTGCCTGCTCGGATCATGTGGTAGAGCAGCTTATACGGCCGACCGGCGTCCCTGACCCTGAGGTCGAGGTCCATAAAGCGACGGGGCAGGTCGACGACTTGCTTGCGGAGATAAGGAAGGTTACGGAGCGCGGAGAACGCGTGCTCGTATCGACTCTTACAAAACGCTCCGCCGAGGATCTTGCCGAATATCTGGCGGACTTAGGAATAAAAGTCCGCTATATACACTCAGAGCTGGATACCTTTGAGCGCGCCGAGCTTCTGCGCGACCTGCGTCTCGGCGTCTTTGCCGTTCTCGTCGGAGTGAACCTGCTGCGTGAAGGGATAGACCTGCCGGAGGTGTCGCTCGTAGCTATCCTCGACGCCGACCGCGAAGGCTACCTGCGCGCGCACCGCTCGCTGATACAGATGATAGGACGCGCGGCAAGAAACAGTGCCGGAAAAGTCATCCTCTACGCGGACAGGATGACAGACAGCATAGAGCTTGCGCTTAAGGAGACGGAACGCCGCCGCAGAGCTCAGATAAAATTCAACGAAGAACACGGCATAGTGCCGCGCAGTATAGTAAAGTCCGTAAAGAATCTGCTGCCCGACGAGCTGTTTGAAGAAGGAAAAGAAAGCTATGCCGGCGAAAACGCGGCTTTCGGCAGTGAGAGCGGCGGGGCCGATATAAAAGAGCTTGAAAGAAAGATGTGGGAAGCGGTGGAGAAGCTTGACTTCGAAACGGCCGCCGAACTGCGCGACGAGATACAGAGGATGAAAGGCGGAAGCGCATTTGGAACAGGAAATAAGAATTACAGGCGCAAGACAGCACAATCTAAGAAACATAGACGCCGTTATACCAAAAAATAAGCTTGTAGTCGTCACCGGGCCGTCGGGCTCGGGAAAATCGTCCCTTGCCTTCGATACGATATACGCCGAAGGGCAGCGCCGCTACGTCGAGTCGCTTTCGTCGTACGCGCGGCAGTTCCTCGGAATGTCCGACAAACCTGACGTCGACGATATATCGGGCCTGTCTCCCGCCATATCGATAGAGCAGAAGGGGACGAGTCACAACCCGCGTTCGACAGTGGGGACGGTAACCGAGATATACGACTATCTGCGTCTTCTTTTCGGACGTGCGGGTACGCCGCATTGCCCGAAGTGCGGCAAAGAGGTACACCGCTACAGCGTCGACGAGATAATCGATCTAATCTACGGGGATTACGACGGAAAGGCTATTGAGATATACGCGCCGATCGTCCGGGCGAAAAAAGGCGAATATAAAAATCTCCTGCTGAAGCTTCATCAAAAGGGCTATATGCGCGCGCGCATCGACGGGACTATCTACTGGCTCGAAGAAGAAGTCGAGCTTGACAAAAACCGCCGTCATACGATCGAATGCCTTGTCGACAGGATGCGTGTGAAAGAAGAGAACCGTTCGCGCCTGAGCGAGGCTGTAGAAATGGCGCTGAAGCTCTCGGAAGGCTTCATAGTGCTTTCTTCTCCGGACGCACCGGACAGGGAGCTTACAGAAAAATATGTCTGCCCTGACTGCCGCATAAGCCTGCCTGATATAGAGCCGCGTCTGTTTTCTTTCAACGCTCCTTCCGGGGCCTGCCCGGACTGCGGCGGCCTCGGCTTTCACTCTCACTTCTCGCCGGAGCTTGCCGTGACGCCCGAGCTGCCTCTCGCGGAAGGCGGCTTTATACCGTGGAAGAGCATGAAATATATGGTGCGCAAGGCGGAAAAACTCGCGGAAAAGAAAGGCTGGGACATATCGCGCCCGTTCGGCGAGCTTCCCGAAAACGTAAGGAACGAGCTTCTTTACGGTTCCGACGAGACGCTGGATCTGGTATTCACCGACAAAAAGAACGGTGACTGGGAATACAGCGGTAAGTACTGTGGTCTTATCCCGTGGCTCGAAAGGCGTTATAACGAAACGGAGTCCGAAAACTTCAAAGAGGAGCTTTCACGCTATCTTGTGGAGGACGTCTGCGCTTCCTGCCGCGGACGCCGCCTGAAGCCGGAAGTGCTTGCCGTGACGCTCGGGGGGCGTAATATCGGAGAGCTCACCGAGATGCCGATAGACGCTCTGATAAAGGAACTGAACGCGCTCAAATTAGGCGCGCGCGAACAGAAGATAGTCGGCATAGCTCTTACCGAAGTAAAAAAAAGGCTCTCTTTCCTTGACGACGTAGGAGCCGGCTACCTTAGCCTCTCGCGCAGGGCTGATACGCTCTCCGGGGGAGAGAGCCAGAGGATACGGCTTGCTTCGCAGATAGGCTCGCAGCTTACCGGCGTGCTTTATGTACTTGACGAGCCCACGATAGGGCTGCACCCGCGCGATACCGGCAGGCTGCTCGATACTCTTAAGACCATACGCGATCTCGGAAACAGCGTCCTTGTCGTTGAGCATGACCGTGATACGATGGCGGCGGCGGACCATATATTAGAGCTCGGACCCGGCGCCGGCGAGCACGGCGGAGAGCTTGTAGCCTGCGGAAGCGCCGATGAGATAATGCGCGGGGACTCAAGCACCGCCCGTTATCTGCGCGGAGAAGCGGACGGCACATGGATGCCCGCCGGAGGCAGACGCAAGCCTGTGGGAAAGATTCAAGTGCGCGGAGCAAGTGAGAACAATCTTAAAAATCTTGACATAGATGTGCCTCTCGGGGTATTCGCGTCCCTTTCCGGAGTCTCCGGCTCCGGAAAGAGCACACTGCTTTACGAGATTCTTTACAAGGGGCTCAGACGGAAATTTGACAGAGACTACCGGGAGCTTCCCGGAAAATTCGACTCGATAAACGGATACGAAGCGCTGCGCGGCGTTGTGCTGATCGACCAGAGTCCGATAGGGCGCACCCCGCGCTCAAATCCCGCGACATATACCGGCGTCTTTACGCCTGTACGCGAATTTTTCGCGCAGCTTCCGGAATCGAAGCTTCGCGGCTACGATCAGTCGAGATTCAGCTTCAACCTTAAAGGCGGGCGCTGCGAGGCCTGCGGCGGTGACGGCGTTATAAAGGTATCGATGCTCTTCCTTCCGGATGTTTTCGTAAAATGCGACGTCTGCAGGGGGCAGAGATACAACAGGGAGACTCTTGAAGTAAAATATAAAGGGCTCAGCATAGCGGACGTCCTGTCGCTGACTGTGGATGAGGCGGCTGATGTATTTGCGGGCATACCTCGTATCGCAAACAAGCTGAAAGTCATGCAGGAGGCCGGACTCGGATATATAAGGCTGGGGCAGCCGGCGCCGACTCTCTCCGGAGGTGAGGCTCAGCGAGTCAAGCTTTCCGCGGAACTGGGAAAAAGATTCCGCGGCAATACGCTTTATCTTCTGGATGAGCCTACTACCGGGCTGCATTATACGGACGTGAAAAAACTGCTGAAGCTGCTGCACAAGCTTGTCGAACAGGGCAACTCCGTGCTTGTGATAGAGCACAATCTTGATGTGCTCGCATCTTCGGATTACATAATGGACTTAGGTCCCGAAGGAGGGCGCGGCGGCGGGCGCCTTACGGCAAAAGGCACGCCGGAAGAGGTGTCGCGCGCGAGAGGGGCGACGTCCCGCTATCTTGCGGGATTCCTGAAGGAGATAAGAAAAGGAAAATGACCGAAAACAGACAAAAGACGCATAATGAAGATATATGCTGGGGACGGAAACCGGTGGAAGCGCTGCTTGTAGGCATGCCTGAGCGCTGCGCAAAAGTGCTTATCGCGGGCGGCGTGCAGCCTCATGTAAAGGCTAAGATAACGGAAATATGCCGCTCCTGCGGGATACCGTTCCAATATGTCGACAACGCCGCGCTCGACCGCATGACAGACGGCGCGAACCATCAGGGGATAGCGGCGCTTACCGCGGCCGTAAAAATGTGGGACACGGAAGAATTTCTCAGGACGCTTCCGCCTGCTCCGGAAGCGGCGCTTCTTATCATCTGCGACCATATGCAGGACGCGCATAACTTGGGAGCGGTAATACGAAGCGCTGAAGCAGCCGGCGCAAGCGGCGTCATGATATCAAGACGCGGCGGATGCATGCCTACCGGCACCGTCGTAAAAACAAGCGCAGGAGCTGCCCTCAGGGTACCTGTTGTCAAGATCGGAAATATATCCCAGACCGTGAAGCTGCTGCAGGAAGCTGGCTTCTGGGTCACAGGGCTTTCGATGGAGGGGCGCGAAACACTCTTTATGGAGGATCTGCCGCCGCGCAGCGCGCTTGTAGTAGGGGCCGAAGGCAAAGGGCTCGGCACTGAGGCAGCAAGAGCGTGCGACGATATACGCTTCATCCCGATGCGCGGGAAAACGGGCTCTCTCAATGCGTCCGTTGCCGCTGCGATCGCCATGTTTGAATGGATGCGTTCAAGGAAAGAGTGAGATTCTGATTCAGAAGAGCCGCATTCGTCTTTCATTCTGTTATAAAAGTCCCGATAGGTGTTACAATGTTGCTGTTTCGGCAGTGAGAATATATGGAGGTGTTTGAAAATGAGCAAAGAAAGGTTCCTTATATCGTCAGAATCAGTGACGGAAGGGCACCCTGACAAACTCGCAGATCAAATATCCGATGCAGTGCTTGATGCTATCCTGGAACAGGATCCCAACGGGCGCGTCGCATGCGAGACGCTCGTCTCGACCGGATTTATCCTTGTCGCGGGAGAATTGAGCACGACATGCTACGTCGACATTCCTAAAATAGCGCGCACGACAGTAAAAGAGATAGGATATACGAGAGCGAAATACGGCTTTGACGGAGATACCTGTTCGGTTCTCACGACAATTGACGAGCAGTCTCCGGATATAGCCCTCGGCGTCGATATGGCAAAAGAGTTAAAAGAGCTTTCCGACGACGAAGTGGATGCGATAGGCGCGGGCGACCAGGGGCTTATGGTGGGCTATGCGTGCAATGAGACCGAAGAGCTTATGCCTCTGCCTATCTCCCTTGCGCACAGGCTGGCACGCCGTCTTACAGAAGTACGGAAAAACAAGACGCTGCCTTATCTGCGTCCGGACGGAAAAAGCCAGGTTACAGTTGAATATGAGAACGGCGTGCCGGTGCGCGTCGATACTGTGGTCATAAGCGCCCAGCATCACCCGGCGATAGATCAGAAACAGATCGAGGCGGATATCGCAGAGCATGTCATCAAACCGATCGTTCCGGCTCAGCTTATCACATCCAGGCCCAGGATACTCGTCAATCCGACGGGACGCTTCGTAATGGGCGGTCCCCAGGCAGATACCGGCCTTACGGGACGCAAGATAATAGTCGATACATACGGCGGAGCCGTTCCGCACGGAGGCGGGGCGTTTTCCGGCAAAGATCCGACAAAGGTGGACCGTTCCGGAGCGTATATGGCGCGCTACGCCGCAAAGAATATAGTAGCGGCTGGCATCGCCGACGCATGCCAGGTGCAGGTCGCATACGCGATAGGCGTAGCCCGCCCCGTTTCGATCATGGTGGAGACCTTTGGAACAGGCAAGATAAAAGACGAAGATATCACACGCCTTATGAGGGAAAACTTTGATTTCAGACCGGCTGCCGTAATACGCGACCTTGACCTGCGCAAGCCTCAGTACAGGCGTCTTGCGGCCTACGGACACATGGGACGCACAGATCTCGATCCGATGCCCGCATGGGAGCGTACAGACAAGGCCGAAACGCTGAGGCACGCGGCGGAGCGCTTCGCTTAGCTCCCGCTTAGCGGCGCACCGGTTTTATCTGTGGGGAATATTCTCTCATATATTCTGCATATCATATTTCCGGTGCGCTGTCCTGCCTGCGGCAGGCTCGCGATCCCGTTCTGCGGCGAATGTCTGAGCGAAGCCGCAGCTTTTCCTCTGCCCCCTTTCTGTCCGGAGTGCGGAGGACCGTATGGGGTCGACTGCTGCTCTGAAAGTCTGCCGTGCTACGCCGCTGCGGCGCATGAAGGCGCGGCACGCCGTTTGCTGCTGGCTTTGAAGTATTCTAACGTCCGTGCGCTCGGAGAAGCTATCGGAAAGGAAATGGCATATCGCTTCCCCGATATAGCGGCTGACTGTATCGTGCCGGTGCCGCTGCATCCGGACAGCACAAGGGCATACAACCAGACGGCTCTCATCTCCCGAGGCATTTCCGCGGCAAGAGGCATAGCAGTGGCGGAAAATATGCTCAACTGGCGCATGGCCTGCGGAAAGCAGACCGCAAGGCGCGGATCTGAAAGGAAGACCCTTTCTCTTGATTCAATGGAGGCGTCTTCCGCGCTTACCGGAAAGAGAGTCATACTTGTCGACGACGTATATACGACAGGAAGCACGATCCGCGCGGCGCTCGCCGCTCTGAGACGCGCCGGTGCCGATGTGGCCGCGGTCTATCTCTGGACCCGCAGACTTGCCGGAGAGGATCCGGCGGCGTGGCCCGGATACGCTGAAGAAGACGATTTTTGGTATAATTGACCAAACACAAAAAACATACCTGCTTTGAACGAGGTGAAATATACATGATCCACAGAATAGGAGTGCTTACAAGCGGCGGCGATGCTCCGGGAATGAACGCGGCTATTCGCGCCGTAACGCGCACCGCGATCTATCACGGCATTCAGGCAGTCGGAATCAGAAGAGGCTACGAGGGGCTCCTTGCCGGAGATCTTGTGCCTCTCACGCGCAGTTCCGTTGGAGGAATAATACTCCACGGCGGCACGATACTGCGCACGGCCCGCTGCGACGCATTTATGAGAGCGGAAGGAGTCAACGCCGCTGTTTCGATACTCAAAGAAAATGATATAGACGCGCTTGCCGTAATAGGCGGGGACGGCTCATTCCACGGAGCCAAAGAGCTTGCGGACAGGGGAGTGAATGTCGTAGGTATCCCTGCGACAATAGATAACGACGTAGCGGGGACAGACTGTACTATCGGCTTTGACACGGCCTGCAATACGGCGCTCGAATGCATTTCAAAGCTGCGCGACACCGCGTCGAGCCATGACCGTATGTTCATAGTGGAGGTAATGGGACGCCATGCGGGATATCTGGCGCTTGAGACAGGACTCGCCTGCGGCGCCGAATTTGTCCTCGTGCCTGAACTGCCGGTCGATCTGGACGCGATATCCGAAAAAATACATTACGCAAAGCAGCGCGGAAAGACACACTCGCTTATAGTGCTTGCGGAAGGCGTTATGCATGCCTCAGAACTCGCAGATAAGCTTAAAGGGCGCTGCGACTACGACCCGCGTATCGTCGTGCTGGGACATCTGCAGCGCGGCGGCGCTCCTACATGCTTCGACACCGTGCTCTCTTCGCGCCTGGGTGCGGCGGCTGCGGAAGCACTTATCGCAGGAAGAAGCGGGCTTATGGTCGGGCGCGTCCACGGCCGCATCGTAGAATCGCCGCTCGAGACAGCATGGACGAAAAAAATGCACCTTGACGAAGATATGCGGCATCTGGTCGATATGCTGAGCATTTAGCAGCTTAATGTTATGAGCAGATATCTCTCCCTTCCAAAAACTGCGGCAGAAGAGCTGATGGCTCTTGTTGCCTGCGACAGGAGCGGAAGGGGAATATCAAAACTGGGGCGCACGGAAGACTGGCGCAGCGCAGCGTCTGCTTTTGCGCACCTCGGCAGCGTCGTCGTAATATCAGGATTTTATGTGCTTGACGCGCATGCCGCCGAAACGGACGGTCCCGGCGGAGCGGTGATGCTTGCACGGGCGTTTCTCGAAGAAGGCAGACGTGCACAGATATGGACCGATGAGCCCTGCATAGAAATAATAAAAGCGGCGGCGCGTTCCGTTTCGTTCCCGGAAGATCTTGTGCGAATCGCGCCGGAAAAACTTGACAGCGAAACGCCCGGCGGCATTATATTCACGGAGCGCCCCGGACGCGCAGAAGACGGACATTACTATAATTTCAGGAAAAAAGATATAAGCGCGTGGACTGCTCCTTTGGACGATCTTGCAGCGGACGCCGCAAAACGCGGCATAGTGACCCTCGGTATAGGCGACGGGGGAAACGAGGCCGGCATGGGAGCCTTTTATGAAGAAATGAAAAAAATGCATCCGGAATATGCAGACTGTTTCAGCACCGTCAGGACGGATCACGCGCTTGCCGCAGACGTCAGCAACTGGGGCGCATATGCGTTTGCTGCGGCTCTTTCCTGCATATGGGGGAGCTGGCGGGGACCGAACGACGGCGAGGAACTTGCGATGCTGAAAGCAGAGGCCGCCTGCGGAGCCGCAGACGGCATGAGCGGACGCCCAGAACTTACGGTAGACGGTTTTGGCATAGACGTACAAAGTGGTATAATATCAGCACTGAAAAAGATATGGGAAGCTTCTGTGCGCTGATTCGCGCACCGATTT
Organism: Synergistes sp.; assembly: GCA_017537925.1. Taxonomy (GTDB): domain Bacteria; phylum Synergistota; class Synergistia; order Synergistales; family Synergistaceae; genus Synergistes. Next base: position 20,197 of record JAFYJW010000070.1, read on the forward strand.
GTATTGTTTCCGCGGCTGTTTGAATCTTCGTTAGAAAATAAGTTTTTCAGTTAAAATCATGACAGGATACTGTAAAGAAGTTGGAGAAACATAATGGAACAGAAGTACCTTGACGATTCCGGCAGACGCCCGCTGATAATCCTTGCTTTTTTGGTTATCGTGCTCGCGGCGCTCAGTGTCGTAAGCCTGAAGGCCGGGCTCGTAGGCAAGACTTTCCGCATAGATAAATCAGTTGTATGTGTAGAGCTCGATCGCAGCAGACGCCCTTATAAGATAAGAGATAAGATCCAGTACGGCACAAGGCAGGTGTGTCTCTGGTTCCAGTATTCCGACGCATCCGAGGGAGGTCGTCTGGAAGTGTCGTGGTATTACGGAGACGATCTTGTGCTTTCAGAGCCTTTGAAGCTTATGGCCAGGGACGGCATAAGAGCTTTTTACCTGCTGCGCGAGGACGGTACGCCGCTGCCTCAGGGGAAATACCGCGTTGCGATATCCTCTCCGACAAAATGTCTCAGCGAACTGGACTTTGAAATAGAAAAAAAGAATTGATCTTATCGACCATACATTATTTTTAAATTACGGAGGCTATCAAGTTGCCAAGGAAAAAGAAAGATCCCGCAGAGGAATCCGCTGTTGCCGGGAAGCGGCATTATACCAGAAAAAAAAGCGAAGCCAATGACAGTAGCAAAACGGGACAGCCGCCTTTTGCTGAAGAGGAAAAGAACATTTCCGGGCCGGGAATGACTGCAAAAAAGCGTACATATGTACGAAGAAAGAAAAGCATATCCGACATCGATGATAATTCCCGCAAAGATGTTCCGGCGGAGCACGTTCCCCGCAGAGGCAGAAGAAAGAAAATGCCCGAAGATGCCGGGCTGACAGCGGCGCTTCCCGAAAAACCGGCGCGCGTCGCGCCGCTTCCGGAGGAAAGCATAAACGGTGTTCCATCATACATAGAAGAAAACGGCCGTGGGTTCAGGGCCGCGTCCCCCAACGCGGAAATCCGCGGCGACGCGGCGGAATATGACGAAGCCGCAAAACGCATTTCCGAAGCGGATGCTGAAAACGGCAGCGCTGTCATCGCGGAAAACCTTCCTTCAGATTTAGGCGTTTCTCCTTCGGAAGACGCGCTTTTGAGCTATGACGGCGGCGACACGGATGCTCAGCTTCCGTATGATGCCCGCGAAAGCGAAAAAGAGCAGCAGAAGCACGAGCATCCCAAGCTTACATTCAACCAGCTTGAATCACAAACGCTTGCAGAGCTTCGCAAAATAGCCAAGAAAATAGGCGTTCAGTCTGTAACTACCCACCGCAAGGATGACCTTATCAACGATATACTGAAAACACAGGCTGAAGCGCTTGGCTACAGATTCAACGGCGGGACCCTCGAATGCACTGAGGATGGGTACGGCTTCCTGCGTCCGTCCGGACTTCTGCCGAGCAACAGCGATATTTACGTTTCGGCGTCGCAGATACGGCGCTTCGGGCTGCGCAACGGCGATGTGGTCTGGGGGGTCATCCGTCCTCCCAAGGATCAGGAACACTATGAAGCGCTGCTGCGCGTCGAGAACGTAAATTTCACCGATCCTGAAAAGGCAAGGCACCGTCCCGCTTTTGAAACGCTTACACCGATATTCCCGACAGAAAAGCTGCGCCTCGAAACAGACCGCAGACAGCTTGCGACCAGGATAGTCGACATTTTCGCCCCTATAGGCAAGGGACAGCGCGCGCTGATAGTATCTCCGCCGAAAGCCGGAAAAACGACGCTGCTGAAAAATATAGCCCATTCGATAACGACCAACCATCCGGAAGTTATTCTGATGGTGCTGCTTATAGATGAGCGTCCGGAAGAAGTTACCGATATGGCCCGCTCCGTGGACGGCGAGATAATCGCATCGACATTCGACCGTCCGGCGGACGAGCATCTGAGAGTCGCGAAACTTGCTCTGGAAAAGGCCAAGCGCCTTGTTGAGGCTTCAAAGGACGTCGTGCTGCTGCTTGATTCGATCACGCGTCTGGCGCGTGCCTCAAACCTCATAGTGCCGCCTTCCGGACGCACCCTTTCCGGAGGCATGGACCCGGCCGCCCTGTACTTCCCGAAGAAATTCTTCGGAGCTGCGCGCAATATTGAAAACGGCGGCAGCCTCACGATAATCGGGACTTCGCTCGTCGAGACCGGCAGCCGTATGGACGACGTCATCTACGAAGAGTTCAAGGGCACCGGCAATATGGAAGTCCATCTGTCGCGCAAGATATCCGAGCTCAGGATATTCCCGGCGCTCGACATTACGCGCTCCGGGACACGCAAGGAAGAACTCATGGTGCCGGAGGAGGATCTGAAGCGTATATGGGCGCTGCGCCGCAAGATCGCAAATATGGATGAAGCGGAAGTTCTGAATCTTATCCTTGAGAAATTAAGAAATACACCCACGAATCGTGATTTTCTTGCTACAATTAAGGTTGGTTGATTTTAGCCGCCTGTTTTTGCGCTGACGAGGGGTGAAAGAATGACGTCTGAACCGAACGAACAGAATTCAAAACGGCAGAAGACCGTTTTACTGATAGTCTTTCTGATCGCAGCCGTCAGCGCCGCTGTCGTTTTCGCGGCAAAAGCAGCGGAAAATACCGGTATGTACTGGATCGGCTTTGACAGTGAATTCACCGCTGAACGCCCGGAAGACAACAAGGGCTTTTTCACGGTGGACGTTTCGGATTTTCTTAACAACACAGCCGCATTTGCCTCCGAAACGTCGGAAGACGCCGAAGAGAAAGAACTTGTGCCGCTTGCCATTGGCCCGCTGCCCAGCATTCCCACGCTTACCGACGATGAGCTTAAGCTTTACGAAGTCCTCTCCAGAGGAGACGGAGTGATATCAAGTTCTGATAAAGATGCCCTCGATGAAGACATACACTGGACCGAAGTCGTACTTGAACCGGGCGATACGCTCAAATCGATCGCGGATGAATTCGGCATAACCGAAGAAGACCTCAGGCTTGCCAACGGGCTGAAAAAAGGAGAAAAGCCCAGCCTGTCCGAAGTCCTTTACGTTCCGGACAGCCATGATGACGTTACGGCGACTCTGCTTTTTGTAAGAAAGCTCCAGAAGGAAGAGATACTTCTTGCGAAGAAGGGAAAGGAGATCGTCACCTCCCCGTATACCGTCAGAGCGGGGGATACCCTTTGGGCGCTGGCCGACAGATTTAATTTGGACGTAGACACGATAGTCGACGCCAACAAAAAGATCCTTAAGGGCAACATAAACCGACTGACGCTCGGAACGGAACTTCGCATACCCAACCAGGACGGAGTCTTTGTGAAGGTCTCCGCAAAAGACACGATATCAAAGCTTGCCGATAAATACGGTTCCACCACGGAATCGATCATGGTTGCGAATTCGCTTGACGGAGAAAAGCTTACCGCGGGGCGCGAGATATTCCTGCCCGGAGGTAAATCCGTTGCCGATACCAGCGTAAATATAACCACTACGAAGAAAGACGGGCAGGTACGCAGCGCAACAGTCAACATATCCAGAAAGATATCGGGGAAAATATCCGGCAGGAACGCGTCTGTTACCCCGACAGTCCGCGGTTTCAGATGGCCGGTGCTCGGCCAGATCTCAAGCCCGTTCGGATGGCGCAAGAGTCCTTTCGGAAGGCGCCGCGTATTCCATGCAGGGCTTGACATAAGAGCGCCGCGCGGCACGGTCATAAGAGCGGCGGCTTCAGGCGTCGTCGTACATTCAGGCTGGATGAGCGGTTACGGAAAGGCAGTGGTCATATCCCATGCGAATGGTTTCACCACTCTTTACGGTCACTGCAGCAAGCTTGCGGCAAGGAGCGGCATGAAGGTCTCCCAGGGGCAGACCATAGCCTATGTCGGAAGCACAGGACGTTCGACCGGAAACCATTTGCATTTTGAGGTTCGTGTCGGCGGGGCGCCGCGCAATCCTCTGAAATATCTCAGGTAGAGAACTATCATGCAGCAATGCTTTATAAAAAGGGGCGTTTAATCCTGTGACTAAGTACATTTTTGTAACCGGCGGAGTTGTTTCATCGTTAGGAAAGGGTATCACGGCAGCGTCGACGGGCGTGTTGCTTAAACGCCGCGGCTATAAAGTCGGCATCATCAAGATGGACCCGTATATCAACGTTGATGCCGGAGCCATGAGCCCCTTCCAGCACGGCGAAGTATTTGTGACGTGCGACGGAGCAGAGACAGACCTTGACCTCGGTCATTACGAACGCTTCATAGATGAGGCGATAATGGGCGACAACAGCTGCACCACGGGAAAGGTCTATTCGGCCGTTATACAGCGTGAAAGGGCCGGCGGATACGGCGGTGGGACTGTCCAGGTCATCCCGCATATCACAAACGAGATCCAGGACAGGATCGAACGCGTAAGCAGCGGAAAAGACGTTGTGATAGCTGAGATAGGCGGAACGGTCGGCGACATAGAAGGTCTGCCTTATCTCGAAGCCATAAGGCAGTTCGCAGGACGCGTCGGCCGGAAGAACATACTTTACTGCCATGTTACGCTCGTTCCGTACATAGCTGCCTCCGGCGAGCTTAAAACAAAGCCGACGCAGCACAGCGTCAACGAACTGCGCCGCATAGGGATACAGCCGGACGTGATAGTATGCCGTTCGCAGTATAATGTCGGCCCGGAGCTGAGAGAAAAGATCGGTCTCTTCTGCAGCGTTCCGGCGTCCGCGGTATTCGAGGCCGTTGATTCAGATTCGATATACCGGGTGCCTATGGTTCTGCACGCTCAGAAATTTGACAGCCTTGTTCTTAAAAAATTAGGCATGCAGTCAAAGAAAGCCCTCGATATGAAAGACTGGAAAGAGTTCCTGCGCAGGCACGACACAGTACGCGGAGAACTGACCGTGGCCCTGGTGGGAAAATACACCAGCATAAAGGACGCTTATCTCTCGGTCAACGAGGCTCTGTCGCACGCCGGCATAGCTAACGGCGTAAAAGTCAGGGTCTTTCCCGTAGAAGCCGAAGAGCTTGAGACAGGAGACGTCGGCGCGATACTGGGAAAAGCCGATGCGATACTTGTCCCCGGCGGCTTCGGGCAGCGCGGTGTCGAGGGAAAGATAGCTGCGGCGAAGTACGCGCGTGAAAACGGGATACCATATTTCGGCCTTTGCCTCGGAATGCAGGTGGCCGTCATAGAATTCGCAAGAAACGTTTTAGGGCTTACCGGTGCAAACAGCGTGGAAATGGACGAGAATACGCCGGATCCGGTCATATACCTTATGGAGGAACAGAAAACAGTCACGGACATCGGCGGCACTTCACGCCTCGGCGCATATCCGTGCAGGATAAGCAAAGGGTCGCTTTCGGAAAAGATATACGGCACCAATGAAATAGAAGAGCGCCACCGTCACCGTTTCGAATTCAACAACAAATACACAAAGAAATTCGATGCGGCCGGTATGAAGGTGGCTGGGGTATGCCCCACGGGAGGACAGGTCGAGATAATGGAAAACGTCAATCATCCGTGGATGATAGGCGTGCAGTTCCATCCGGAATTCCTCTCCCGTCCCGTAAGGCCGCATCCGCTCTTTAAGGCTTTTATCGCGGCCGCTCTTGAAAGACAGAAGAAAATCAATAAGGAGGCAAAATAGCAATGAAAAAAACAATGATGATCCTTGCTGCGGTTCTTTTAACGATGACAGTGTCTCCGCTCTTCGCGGCAGATGACGTCTCCGCTCCTGCTCCTGCTTCTGCGGCGGCTTCCTCTCAGCCGGAAGCCGCGCCGGAAAACGTCCCTGCAATGGTTTCCACGGGCACCGAAAACGCTATCGTGAAGCCGCAGAGCGCAGAGCCGGCATTTGAGATGCTCAACAGAATCGAAACGATAGTATACGGCGCGCCGCACGACGGAGGCCTCCTGAACAGGCTCAACGAAGTTGAAAAAGCAGTCTTCGGCAGGGACCTTCCGGGCAGCCTCACGGAACGCCAGACGGCTCTTCTTGATTTTCTCGAAAAAGGCACCGGCGCGCAGCCTTCGCTCCTTTTCAAGCTTTCAGTCGCCGAGTGGGCCCTGGAGCAGCAGATACGCCCGACATGGTCGCTCGTCAAAAGGATAGACTCAATGGAAAACATACTCGAGGGCGCGTCGCAGGAAGGCGCTCTGGTATCAAGGGTGGAACGCCTGCTTACAAAGCTGCTGCCAGACGGCGTTAACGCCGTGCCGTGCGTGCTTCCCAAGTCCACGATCTTCAAGGCTGCGCTCAGAGAGACTCTGACGGTCAAGAACGTAAAAGTGGACGACATAATAATAATGGGACTCAACGAGCAGGTCGTTATAGGAAACAATCTTGTAGCCCCCAAAAACAGCCGTGTTTTCGGACACATTACAAAAGTAAAGCCGCCCCGCAGTTTTGGCCGTCCCTCTGAGATCGAGATGCTGATTGACAGCGTTGAAGTGCTTGGTCCTTCCATCGTGCAGGTCGACTTCGGCGAAGCGGCTAAGAAGGCAATGGACGTCGACAGCGGCGTGCTGGGCGCGGCAGGCGCAAGTATCGGCGGCGCTGTGCTGCTCGGCCCGATAGGCCTTGCCGGCGGCTTCCTCGTGCGCGGCAATGACAAGCAGCTCAAGGAGGGCACGCTCTTCTATGTGGAAACAAAAGAAGAAGTAAAAGTTCCCGCCTATGCTGTGCCGCATCAGATAACGCCGATCACTCAGCCGGAAACATCGGCGCCTCAGGGCACGAAATCGGCTCCTGTCCAATAGGTTGGGCGCTGTGCCTTCTTCAAAACTGCCCAAAAAAACATTATGCCTGCTGGCAGTCCTTATCGCGGCTGCCGCAGGCGGTTATTATTTATGGCGCGACCTTCATCTCTCATCTCTTGAGAACATAAAGGTCCCGGATATCGTAGTGGAAAATATAGAGCTTGAACGTGTCATCGACGGCAAGAAATGGAAGCTGATCTCGCCGCGCGTCGAACATAAAAACAATATGCTCTACGGCGATTCTATGGACGTCACGATATCCGACCCCGCCGGGAAGTATACGCAGATGTATGCCGACAAGGGAGTATTCTCGCGCCATTCCAACGACGTGATTCTCACGAACGCCGATGGAACTATGAAGGAAGAGGCAAAAAACAGAGTTTACGATCTGAGATCAGGCAGAGCAAAGTATGATTCATCCGCAGAAAAATGGTATTTCAAAAACGGCGTGACCTTTGCCCTTACAGAAAACAACACTGTGATACGCGGCAAAAGCGGTTACTATGATTCAAAAAACGGCGTCTGCCGTTTGACCGAAAGGGGGACCGTGACATGGACCACATATACAGAAGAGCCATAGCGGTCTTTTTTGTGCTTCTGTTTTCCGCAGCCGTGCTGCTGTATGGAGTGGAAGCATCTTCAGCGGCTGACGACGCGGCTGCGCCGGCAGCCGATAGCACTGACCAGCAGGCAGAGGGACAGACCCTTAAAACAGGCACTGTAACGATAGAGGCAGACAGCGTCAGCTACAATGAAAATACCGGCGTGGCAACGGCCGAAGGCAACGTAAGGATCAAAAACAGCGAAATGTACCTTACTGCGCCTTATGTCGAGTATGACTCGCAGAAGAATGTAGCCGACGCATATTCGGACAGCAGGGAAAATGTCGTTATAGAATCTTCCGTCACCGGCGGCACATACAGCGGCAAGCATCTTAAATACAATATGAACACCAAACGAGGGGTGCTGACCCAGGCCTCCGGCAAAAGCGGGGCTCTATACCTGAGCGGCGGCAACGCGAGGGTAATGCCTGTAGAAGACGCCGAAGAGCTCGGCATAGTCCGCAAAGCAAAAAAACCGCGCACGGTCTCTGAAGACATCGCCGAATGGCTCGACGTCACCGCCACGACGTGCGACTTCGATATACCGCACTACAAACTCGTTTCGAGAAAAGTCATAATTTACCCCGGCAAAAAGACGGTTTTGAAAAACCCGAAGATATATCTCGGCAAAACGCTGCTTATGACATATCCGTTTGACTACATAGCAGGCAAGAAGACCGAAGGCCTTGCCCCGATAGTCCGCTATGACTCAACAAAAGGCGGCGGCTTCGGCCTGAAGGGGCCCATCGATATCGGTTCCTTCGGAGAGCTCGACATAGCGGCGATATACTGGAGCAAGGACATATTCGAGGCGAGAGTTCGCTACGCCTATGAGATAACGGACGGCCTGAGACTTTTCGGCACCACGGCGCGCCTGTACAACGACGATATAGACGAGACGGTATGGCGCCCGACGTGGGGGCTCTCCTATGAAAAGAACGGCTGGGAAGCAAAACTCTGGTGGGCCGAACGCGAGATCATCTCGGCAGACGATGCTTCCGGCTCCACGGATGATTACGACGTCTGGCGCAAGCCTGAGTTCTACATTTACTCGCCGTGGTTCAATGAACCTCTGACGGGCGGAAAGCTGCGCTTTGTCGGCATGTGGGGAAAATATAAGGACAACAGCCGCACGTCGACCGGCAATTATACAGAACGTTACGTGTACGGCGCGTCATACACCGGACGTCCGAAATGGTCTTTGGGTATATTCAAGCCTTTCTACGGCGCAAGATATTATGCCTACCACTATCCTGACGAAAAAAGATACAGATCGCAGAAGGTGACCAACGCATGGTTCGGCTTCAGGTACAAAATAGGCGAAGTTTCGCTTTCCAGCGCCTACAGAAGACGCTGGGTGGACGGCCGCAGCCCGATGCGGTGGGACAGATATTACGATAACGAATACTTTTACCAGACGATATCCTTCCCGCTTCCGATACCCGGCAAACCGTGGCAGAAGTGGAGCTTTTCGGTCGCAGGGCGCTACGATCTCAAGAATGACGACATAAGCTCGCTCCGCTACACATTAAGTTACGACATGCACTGCATGACATGGCGTCTCTGGTATCACGACGACAGGAGCGAGGATGATAAAAAAGTCGGTTTGACCTTCTTCATAAACGCTTATCCCGAATATAAGCTCCGTGTCGGTTCCGATGACGGCAGCAGAAGGAAAGTCGAAGATTTCTAAGTTTTTTGCGGTAAAGAAAGCAGGCACAGATATGAAGATAGTTGTTCTATGCGGCGGAACGAGTCCTGAGCGCGAAGTGTCCCTCAATTCCGGCAAAGCCGTCGCTGAAGCGCTTTCTCAGTACGGATACAAAACAGAGCTTTGCGACATCACGTCCATCAGCGGCTTTATAAGTGAGTGGCCGTCATACAAGGCAGACGGCGTCTTTATAGCGCTGCACGGCGGTTGGGGAGAAGACGGAAGGCTGCAGGCAGTGCTTGATGCTTTTGGCATAAAATACACCGGCTCTGGCCCCGAAGCTTCGATGCTTTCGATGGATAAAACGGCGGCAAAATACGCCTTTTCCGCAGCCGGCGTCCCCGTACCCGAAGGATTTATCGCTGCAAGAGAAAACGACGGAAGGGACGCCGCAGAAAAATTCCTCTCACGCTTCGGCCGCATAATAGTCAAGCCGAACAGCGGCGGAAGCACCGTCGGAGTCACGCAGATCTCCGATATCGCAGGCTACGGTGATGCTCTTGAGCTTGCCTGGCAGTCGGAGAAAAAAGCTCTCGTTGAGGAATTCATAGAAGGAGAAGAGGCTACAGTTCCGGTGTTCGAGCTGCCGGACGGCAGAACGGCAGCTCTGCCTGCGATACATATAAAGCCGAAGACCGGCTTCTATGACTACCGGAACAAATACACTCCAGGCAGCACAGAGTACATCTGCCCCGCGGATTTCCCGGAGTCTGTGAGTTCACGCCTTGCGGAGCTGGCCGTGGCGGCCCATAAAGCTATCGGATGCCGCTGTTACAGCAGGATAGACTTCCGCGTTTCTGCAGACGGGTCGCTCCGCGCTCTTGAGGCAAATACCGCTCCGGGCATGACGGCCACGAGCCTTGTTCCGAAATCGGCAAAAGCGCAGGGCATACCTTTCGGGGAATTCCTTGACAGTGTGATAAAGATATCCTTTGCGATAGACAGAAACGAAAAGTAGCATATACAGCACGTCATTATCTGCCTGTCAAGCGGGAAGCGCGCACGGGCTTTCCGCTTTTTCGTCCTCATACAGGAGCCGCACACAAGCGCCGCAGCAGGAGGGGCGCTGCTTCATTTTGCCCTGACGGCAGATTTAGTGTTATAGTATTGCTTATGATACAGGGAGACATATTGACCGCTGCAATAACCGGCATAAACAGTGAGGGAGAGGGGATAGCGCGCACCGGCGAAGACGGTTTTGTCCTTTTCGTCCCCGGCGTGCTTCCCGGAGAAGAAGCGGAAGTACGCATTGTTTCAAAAAAGAAAAACTATGCCGCAGCAAAAGTCATACGCAGGATAAACGATTCACCGTTCCGCAGGGTGCCGCGCTGTCCGGCATTCGGCCGCTGCGGTGGCTGTTCGCTGCAGCACCTTTCATATCCTTCCCAGCTTCTGCTGAAAAAAGAAACCTTGAAAGCATCGCTTGAAAGGATAGGCGGCATAGAAGATCCTCAGATATTCGACTGCGTGCCATCCCCGTCGGAGTGGCGCTACAGAAACAAAGCGTCGATTCCCGTGCAGTGCGCGGCAGGCGAAAGCATCCGCGCCGGTTTTTACAAAACACGCAGCCACGATATAGTCCCTTACCGTGACTGCGCTATAGCGGCAGCCGAAATAAATGAAAAGACGGCCGAGATTCTCTCGGCGCTCAGAAAAAGCGGCCTTCGCGGCGTTCGTCGGGACGGCGCGGGCGGCAGCCGCGAAGTGATACGCCACATCGTGCTGAGAAAGGCCCGCTTCACGGATGATATGCTCTGTGCGGTCATATGTGCACGCGCGCTTTCCCCGGCGGAGACAAAAGCGCTTCGCGAAGCGCTTGCAGCTGTAGGGGGACTTACAGGCGCTGTATGCAATATCAACGCATCCTCGGGGAATTTCATATGGGGAGAAAAAAGCCTTCCTCTGTTCGGCAGCGGCACGATGCGGGAAAAATTAGGGGAATATGAGTTTATCTTTGAAGCAGGTTCATTCTTCCAGGTGAACTCCGAACAGACCCTTGCGCTGTATAATTATGCGGCGACTCTTGCGCTTGAAGGCTCGCCGCCGAAAATACTTGAGCTCTATGCCGGTACAGGCAGCATGACCGCGTTCCTTGCATCAGGCGGCGCTGAAGTTACCGCTGTAGAAAGCTGGGAGCCGGCAGCCAGATACATTGCAGAAAATGCCGCTCTGAACGGAATAAAAACAATAACGCCGGTAACTGCGCGAAGCGAAGATATAATAGAGAACTTATGTGGGCAGTATTTTAACGCTGTGGTGCTTGACCCGCCGCGTACCGGGTGCGACGAAAAGGTCACGGAAACGCTGTCAGCCATGAAGGCTGAAAGAATAGTATATGTTTCCTGCAATCCCGCCACGCTCGCACGGGATATAAAACGCCTTGCAGAATACGGCTATAAATTTATGCACGCGAAGCCGTTCGACATGTTTCCTCAGACAGCGCACGTCGAGACCGTCTGTTTACTGACAAATACCTAATCAGTTACTGCTTATTGGCGATTGATTTTTCCGCTGTGAGCAGTACAAGGAGATGAAATAGACTGCATGACTTATTCAAGCACAGCAATTTTGGCGTTGTTTATTCATTGTATCATAAACAACGATGTTATAAGAAATCGGCATTACAGGAATACAACACCTGCCGGGAGAACCTATCGACTGCTCATGTTGAGCGTAGCAGCATTTTATATTTTTGATGCTTTTTGGGGCGTCCTCTATGACGCACATATGATCACTGCGGTATTTGCAGATACCGTGCTTTACTTTGCCTCAATGGCTGCTACTGTCTTTTTGTGGACTCGTTATGTGGTCAACTATCTGTCGGAGAGGTCCTGGCTCAACAAAGCGCTGCATTATACTGGTTGGTTTTTTCTTGCCTCTATAGCCGTTGTGTTGATACTGAACTTCTTTGTGCCTGTTATGTTCTGGTTTGATGAGGGCGGAGTTTATCATGCAGCTGATCTGAGATATGCCATTCTGATCATACAAATCATCATGTTTATGTCTTCTGCCTGTTATGTTCTATTTATATCGAGAGACATGAATCAGAGTGTAAAACGCCGTCATCGGGCAATCGGATTATTTGGTTTCGCAATGGCGATTCTGGTCGTCGTTCAGGTGACTTACCCTCTCCTCCCTCTGTATTCCATTGGGTGGTTGCTGGGAACCTGCATCCTTCATACCTTTGTTCTGGAGGATATGAAAGATGACCGTCGACTTGAACTGGAAGAAATGATCCTGATGGAAGAAAAACATAAAAAGGAACTTGGCTCAGCAAGGCAGCTTGCATACAGGGATTCTCTCACTGGTGTAAAAAGCTATAATGCATATGTTGAGGCAGAGCAGCAGGTAAACGAAAGTATCGCAAGGGGTGAGCTGCAGGAGTTCGGCATTGTTGTGTTTGATGTAAACGGCCTGAAACATATGAATGATACCCATGGTCATGAGGCAGGAGACCGTCTTCTTCAGGATGCCTGCCGCCTGATTTGCGCAAAGTTTAAGCACAGTCCGGTTTTTCGAATCGGCGGGGATGAATTTGTTGCCTTATTGAAGGGCGAAGATTATCAGAACAGAATGTCGCTTCTTGCAGACTTTGAAGCGCAGGCAGAAGCAAACCAGTGTAATGGATCTGCAGTTGTTGCCAGCGGCCTTGCCACATTCCGACCTGGATATGATAATAGCTACCGCCAGATATTTGAAAGAGCAGATACAAGAATGTATGACCGAAAAAGGTTACTGAAAGCGAAAGAATAGTGGCCTTTTCGCAATTCCACTGATCGACGATATGTTCCAGCGGACGCACAAAGGCTCAAAACCGATGGATGTGTTCCCTGCGAACAGTAAAAAAGTGGATTTGTTCCCGGAGCCAAAAGTGCAGACAGGCAAAACGTGTATATGTTCCTGACAGCATTTTTGCGAACAGGCGCGGGTATGGGGTATCAATCAGCAGTTTCGCTGACCCGTGCCGTGGCATCACTGCAGGATAATTACCGTGGGATGGGCGTATCAGCAGATACCGGGGACAGGAACAGCTCGTCCGGGAAAGTTATGCTTTACGGTTTATGTTGTGAGAACAGTTCTCCCAAGACACTCTTCAGAGAGAGGTATAAAGAATGAATGAACTTGTGTTCTGGCTTCCGGCTTTCGTATTTCCTCTTTTTTGCCTGATATACAGTATAACTGCACGCCGGGAACTGTATCTCCCGCTGCCGAAAGGCTTGTCTGCCAAACTGCGGAATCATCATACGGTGTTTCTGTCCGTACTCTGCGTACTCATTACAGCTGCTGCCTTCAGTATTGCTGAAGCGACCGGCGGTTCGGGTACGCAAACCCCGGTCCGCATTGCCGGTATCGTGCTCCGCATCATACTGCTGGGACTCTTTGTGCTGTATATCCGCGCCATCCCGAAAGCAGAGCGCAAAGCGGCGGCCCTTCTTGCCGCGGCGGCGGTGATCGGCATATTTATCCGCATGATCTGGTTCGCGCCGGTGGACCTGTTCTTTGCGGCGGTTTCCGCCTTCGGCTGCCTGGTGATGCCCGAGCGCGACGAGACAGTTTCCGAAACCGGCATGGGCGATCGGTTCCGGACAGCCGCCATGATTGCGGTAGTTGTTATCTTTCTTATGGTCATCGCCATGAATGTGGCGCAGATTCTGAATCTTACCCACACGCAGTCCGATGAGATCGGGCAGATTCATCTGGACATCATACGCGGTGATCTGCAGGACATGCTTTCTTCGGCAGAGGCGGATCTTCTTCATAGCGCCATCCGCGCAGAGCAGTTGATCGACGCAAAGGCTTCCCGGGATACGATCGAACACTTCATTCTCGAGCAGCGGGAGAGTCTGCTTGCGGATAAGGGCTTTATGAATATCTACATTGCCGGGAGCGACTGGCACTTTGTTCCCGGTTTTGACGCTCCGCCTGACTTTCATGCTGCGGAACGTGTCTGGTATATCGGTGCGGTAGAGCATCCCCGCGAGGTTTTTATCTCCGAGCCGTACATCGATGCGAAAACGGGCGATATGTGCTTTACCATCTCCACGCTGCTCACGGATGGAGAAACGGTCATCGCCATGGATCTTAACTTCTCAAAGGTGCAGGAGTCGATTCAGGAAATGACCACCGACAAGGACGAAACGGCGATGATCGTTACCCGCAGCGGCCTGATCGTGGGTTATACAGATATGTCCCTGGTAGGTGAGAGCGCGACCGAAAAACTGCCGGAATTCCAGGCGGTGCTCAGCCGTGTCACGGCCGCACAGGCACACGACAGCTTCCGCGTGAATCTCGACGGACGATCCTGCATCATCTTTTCCTCGGAAACCAGCAATCACTGGTATCTGATCCTCATTGTCGGAACCGACAGCCTCTATGCAGAGAGCCATCGGCAGATCGCGGCGCTTGCCTCCGTGAATTTGCTGATGCTGCTGGTTCTCATCGTGTTCTATATGCTCAGCACCCGTAATCGTATCCAGGCCGGGCTGGTGCTGCAGAAAAACAGAAAGTTCATCGGCGGCTTTTCAGACAGGCTTCGTGTTCTGTCGGGCCGCATACTTCGGCTTGGCGATGCGAGGCTCCTCCGGGAAGGAGAGAAACCGGAGGTCCTTGCGGGGCATATCCGTGCGGCCGGAGAAGAGCTTTCGCTTCTGTCAAATGATGTTCAATCCTATTCTGAAACCCTGATTTTTGAGCAGGAGAAGGACACAGAAAAAAAAGGAAGGCAAGAGGACTCATCCATACCGAGCCGCAGGGTCAGGATCGGGGTCGTTGTCACGCTCCTTGTCACCCTCGTTATCGTCATGTTTTTCTGCGTCTATATCAGCGCCGGTTGGGGCAATGCCCGGCTGAGCCGTGAAGCCGACCGTTATGAAAACCAGTTAAATGAGTGGATCACAGAGCAGACAGGCATTCTTTATATGTTCACGGACGCCATATCCGCTCAGCCGGAGATCATGCACGATTACGACACTGCGGTTCACTGGCTGAACAGCATTGCCTCTCACTATCCGGATATTTCCGCATGCTATATGGCCAATCCTTATGCCAGGATCCCGGTCATAATGAACACAGGCTGGATCCCCGGCGAGGATGAGCGGCCTGAGACCCGCCCCTGGTACAGAGAGACGGAACGAGCCGCGAATCACTTCAACATTTCGGCGCCTTACCTCGACGCCCAGACAGGCAATTACTGCATCACATTCTCCCGCGTGGTCTATGGGAAAAACAACGAGTTCCTTGGCATCTTCGGCATCGACTTTTTCCTTGATAAGATGATGCAGGTCCTGGGCGAGAGTTATACGAGCAAGAGCTACGCTTTCCTGGTAGACTCCGAAGGGATGATCATCAATCATCCGAACGGAGCCTATGAAAACACTGACGGCTCCGGCGTAAGCGTTGGGGATACGGAATATGCGGAAGCCTACAACAGCACGGATATTACTGTTCTGCGGGATTATTCGGGAAGTCTTTTCTCCTGCCTGAGCCGGAAAGCGGCTTCCGGCTTTACCGTCATGGTTGCGATACGGTGGTGGAGCATCTATGGCAGCGTCGTGCTGTTTATGATAACATTCGTCTTGCTGTTTGCTGTCTGCATCGCCTTTATCGTTTCCCTGATCAACCGTCTGATTCGCTGGCAGGAGGCCGTAAACCGACAGCTCGTTCAGGCGGCGGAAACGGCGGAAAGTGCCAACAACGCCAAGTCTCAGTTCCTGTCGCAGATGAGCCATGAGATTCGAACGCCGATGAATGCCATTCTCGGGTTGGACAGCATTGCGCTGCGTGATCCCGATCTTTCCCCGCGTACCCGTGATGAGCTGGAGAAGATCGGAGCAAGCGCAAAACACCTGCTGGCGCTCATCAACGACATTCTTGATATGAGCAGAATCGAATCGGGACGTATGGTGCTGAACGAGAGAGACTTCTCTCTGCGGGATTTTCTGGAACCGATCAATGTCATCATCAATGGTCAATGTGAAGACAAAGGACTCAGGTATGAGTGCCGCGTGATCGGAACGCCGGATGAACACTTCATCGGTGATGACCTGAAGCTCAAGCAGGTGCTTATCAATATCCTCGGCAATGCCGTGAAGTTTACGGAATCTCCGGGCTCTGTGTCCTTCTCCGTGGAGGAACCGGAATGCCGTGACGAGCGCTGTCAGCTGCGCTTTACGATTCGCGATACCGGCATCGGCATGGACAAGGCGTTCCTGGACAAGCTCTTTGACGCTTTCTCCCAGGAGGATGCCACAACGACCAACAAATACGGCGGCAGCGGTCTTGGCATGGCCATTACCAAGCGCATTGTCGATATGATGGGCGGCGAGATTCTGGTCGAAAGTGAAAAGGGCGTCGGTTCTGCCTTCACTGTCACAGTTCCGCTTGGCCTGTCCCTTGCGGAAGATGCTCCCGAAAAAGAGCCGGAGGAAAAACCGGCAGAGAGTGCGTCGGTTGCCAGGCGGCATGTGCTGATCGCAGATGATCAGGAGATAAATGCGGAAATTCTGGCCAATCTGCTTGAAATGGAGGGGATGACCTCCGAGTGGGCCGAGAACGGTCAGATCGCATTGGAAATGTTCTCACAGAGTGAAGAACACCACTTCGACGCCATTCTGATGGACCTGCGGATGCCCGTCATGGACGGCCTGACAGCCACCCGTGAGATCCGGAAACTCAACCGGTCGGACGCGGGGACCATACCGATCATCGCTCTGACCGCCAACGCCTTTGAGGAAGATGTACAGCAATGCCTTCAGGCAGGCATGAACGAGCATCTCTCCAAACCGGTGGATATGGAAGCTTTGCTTTTAACATTGCGCAGGCTGCTTCCCGGGAGAAAGGAATAGCTCAGCGCCTGACATGTTACCGCAAACCGGCACCGATGGATATGTTCCTTGCGAACAGGCGCGGCTCTGTTGACAGGTTCTGTTAAACAGGCATGGCTGTGAGTCAGTAGTTCATTGACGCGGCCTATGCGGAGCTGCAGTATTGATGTCACGGATCGATCTGTGACAGTTTGAAAAGTGCCGTATTTCGGTGTTTTCGAACGTTTGACAGTCAGAAGCAGAAAATGGGAATCTGCTGTAAAATTCATTCGTATTCAGGCGGGTGGGTAATCAAGCGTGCGGGTACAAAGGTTTTCTTACGGGGATATAAAGTTGGGTGATATGGAGTGAAAAACGATTCCTTTAATGAATACATCAAAGAAGCCGAGCCGAACAAGCGGGATAAAGGATACGCATGGTATACTGCGATCGGCCTTCAGTCTGTTGACGGGCTTAAGACATCAGAATACCTTGTGCAGACCGCTGTCCGGAATATTGAGGGTGAAATATCTTTCGAAGAAGCAAATGTGCTGCTGCAGAGCTATTATGAGGAGAATCCGGCACTCGGTGCATATGACCGCACCGAGGAGGCGGATAAGGTCTCGGCAAGAATTGCTGAGCTTCTTTCAGAGAAAGCATTTAGCTTTACTCTGAATGAGTACCTTTCCATCCACAGGAAGCTGTTCACCGGTATCTATTCCCATGCCGGATGCATCAGGGAGCATAACATTACCAAGAAGGAATGGGTGCTTGACGGCGCGGCTGTGCTTTACGGCAGCGCCACGGAACTGAGAGCGACGCTGGATTACGATTTGTCCGAAGAAAAAAAGTTCTCCTATAAGAATCTTTCGATGGATGATATTATCCATCACCTTGCGGTGTTCATATCAAGACTGTGGCAGATTCACGTCTTCGCTGAGGGCAGCACCAGAACGACGGCAGTGTTTATTATCAAGTACCTGCGCACGCTCGGCTTTGATGCGGCAAATGATATCTTCGCTGAGAACGCATGCTATTTCCGCAATTCCCTTGTAAGGGCGAACTATAACGATTTAAAGAACGGAATTCATGAGACCACGGAGTATCTGGAACTTTTCTTAAGAAACCTTCTGCTGGATGAGAAGCATCCGCTCCGTAACCGTACATTGCATATCAGCGGAACCTTTAAGGAGTCGGGAAAACCGGACATTGGAATTGCAAAACCGGACATTGAAGATCTAAAAGCGGACATTGAGAATAAGTTCCGATCGAAAACAGTAAACCATATTTTGAAGCTCCGTGAGATATTCCCCGGTCAGGCGGTCTTTGGACGTACAGATCTGATGCGCGTAACCATGCTTAAATCGTCCAGAGCATCCGATCTTTTGAAGGAGATGGTCGGGCATGATATTATCGAACCGGTATCCGGCC
>JAFYJW010000071.1 GCA_017537925.1 Synergistes sp.
GCTTAAGAACCATCTTGTTTTACACTACTCTCAAACTCGCCAACGGATTGCCGCCAAAAGTACGACGCTTAAGAACCATCTTGTTTTACACTACTCTCAAACGTATAACGAAGCCACAATGCTGCAGGAGCGGCTTAAGAACCATCTTGTTTTACACTACTCTCAAACGCTGCAGGCGTATGAGGAGAAGGCAGAGGAGCTTAAGAACCATCTTGTTTTACACTACTCTCAAACATATTCATATCGGCATAATATTCGGCTGCAGCTTAAGAACCATCTTGTTTTACACTACTCTCAAACCTTGCCGTGAGATTATCGCCGACTGGCTGAGCTTAAGAACCATCTTGTTTTACACTACTCTCAAACCAGAAGGGGAATGCGCTTTCACGCAAGCGAGCTTAAGAACCATCTTGTTTTACACTACTCTCAAACGATCTTTGGATGCAGCCAGTTCACTCATCCGCTTAAGAACCATCTTGTTTTACACTACTCTCAAACGCACCCAGCGCCCTGTATACATCGCAACGTGCTTAAGAACCATCTTGTTTTACACTACTCTCAAACAACGCCGGCTATCACGCTGTCGATGAGCGTGCTTAAGAACCATCTTGTTTTACACTACTCTCAAACGCACGTCGGATACGCTGCGCAGGACGCATTGCTTAAGAACCATCTTGTTTTACACTACTCTCAAACGAAGGACGGGGCGCGCTACGGCTACGAGGGGCTTAAGAACCATCTTGTTTTACACTACTCTCAAACTTCGCACGCAAACTCCGCGTCGACCGTACCGCTTAAGAACCATCTTGTTTTACACTACTCTCAAACACTGGCACAAGCTGCAGCGGCGGCCGGCAAGCTTAAGAACCATCTTGTTTTACACTACTCTCAAACGCGTCAGCTGAGAGTTGCGACAAACACCGTGCTTAAGAACCATCTTGTTTTACACTACTCTCAAACTCCCTGACGGCGAGAACTTCAAAAAATCCAGCTTAAGAACCATCTTGTTTTACACTACTCTCAAACTCACGCGATCTCCAACCCCTCAAAGGATGAGCTTAAGAACCATCTTGTTTTACACTACTCTCAAACCTCAAAATCGAGGTTTGAGCTTCCGCCGACTACAGGCAGCGGGCAAAACAAGATATCGTTATTATAGCATTCCACATTCAAAATGCCTGCCACCCCCTTCGCTCTATCATATCTCGCATAGGTCGCTGTCTATGATATATACACGTTCACAAGAACATGATTTTTCCCTTTGAACACCTTCGATCAGCAAGATGTCAAACTTCTCGTACATTACAGTTCCATAAAAAAGCTCAAGTTCCCTATCTGAAAGAAAACTCTTAAGGTTCAAAAATACAAAGAGTTTTTTCCCAAAAAACCGGCGGCAGAGCTTCATATATTCAATCAGGCGCTCAGGCAGTGTCATAGACTCACTGTCAATATGAAGATCAAGCAGTTTCAGGAATGCGGATACATCTGACGGCGCTGTGTAATCAGCGCTGAAGTCCAGCGACACTGTAAGCGCTGCGCCAAGTCTGCTCGCACTGGTAAGCAGGCATGCAGTTTCTTCTTCCAGCTCAGCACAGCAAAGCTTAACAGCCTCCTGGTTGATCTTTGTCTGGAAACGCTTGTCCGACATACTTATGCAAAAAGGATCTGTAATAAATTCCGCCGTCTTCCCCAGCTCAACTATCGAATGCTCATCAGAAAGCACAAACTCTCCTCCGTCACCGCAGGTAATCTGAGATAAAAGACCTGTTACAACACGGCGCAGCATCGGCTGGTTTTCTACTACAAGCACGTTCACGGTATTTTCAGCAAATTCAATGCATCTGGAAAACTCAGGATGAGCAAGCGTCATCAAAGCTCTACAAACCTTTCGTCGGAGTTTATTATGTCGCTGCTGCCGCTGCCGAGCACAAACTCAATTTTTGAATACTGCTTTTCCGTTATCAGAAGGATCTGTATCAGCCCTTTTCCCGGTTTATTGTTTCTTATCTTTTCGGCTGCGGCGTCCGCTGCCGTCTGGTTAAGCAGCAGCTTGCAGTAAACGGATTCCTGCATCATCATGAAACCGTTCTTGATCAGGAACTTTCTGAATTTAGCGTAATCCCTGCGCTCAGCAGCAGTTTCAACCGGCAGGTCAAAGAAGACTATCATTCTCATGAATCTGTAGCTCATAGCATGGGAAACTTATAAGCGATATGTCACGTTCATCGAGCGCGTTAAAAACGCTCCTTGCATATATGTTCATTGCGTTTGTCATATATTGCAAGCGTCCGTCAATTTCCACCTTGCGGTTCAGCAGACGGACAAGCTCCATCTTTTCGTCATGTTCGAATTTTTCAGGCGCCATAAGTTTGACCTCATAGTCGACAAAAGGCCTGAAAGGCTCCATGAGATCACAGGCAAGGTTAAACTGGTTGAACATATTGTCATGAAATATTCCCAGCTGCGTTGCATAACCGCAGACAGCCGTCTCGCGGGCAAAAGCAGACAGGATAATGCTGTAGCCGTAGTTGAGCGCAGCGTTGACAATACTGTCAACGCTGCGGGAAAAGGACATGCCGAAAAGCGCATTGAAGTAGACCTTGGCGGCATGCCCTTCTCTGTTTGTGGAATCGGCTTCCTGTATCTGCTGAATATATGATTCAAGCAGTTCCGCCTCAGGGCGTCCAAAGGCTTTCAATACTGCCATCTGTCCGCTTATTTTCGCCCTGACTATCTCTGTCCATACAGCCGTTTTTGACGTATCGCTCCACTTTATCTGGCTTCGGAATTTCATGCTTGTGTCGTGGCTGCCGTAAAAGGGCGAAACAGCAGCATA
This sequence comes from Synergistes sp., assembly GCA_017537925.1. Classification (GTDB taxonomy): domain Bacteria; phylum Synergistota; class Synergistia; order Synergistales; family Synergistaceae; genus Synergistes. The sequence goes on from JAFYJW010000071.1 coordinate 2,837, forward strand.
AGGATTACGCTTTTCGTCGCAGAATACAACGTTTATATTCCTGCGTGACAGCTCGCAGAGCAGATAGGCTGTAAGGGATACGGCAGTGGACTCAATCAGAAGAACAGATATCTCGCTCAGATGGATCCTTTTAGTGTTATCTTCTGACCTGACTACAAGATAATCCATCTTATAATCAAGCTTCGCCCTGTTTGATACAGCCACTACCCTCCAGCTCACTGCATTACCTCAAAAGATCTACTTTTGTTTCGTATAATCCTGTAGGTGATTGATTAATTATGTACGCCGAGCGGCAATCAGTTATATTACAGCTACGTTTCAGTGAACCAACACAATCACCTCGTCCAAGTTTTTTCAAGTTTGTCCACTGGCTGTTGCAACGGAAGGTTTTAAGTATCTCAACCAGTAACTTGCTTTGTTCTTCTGCTGAAAGCGCAATGAATTTTTCCCTATCTTCAACAAGATAATTCCTTACGTTACAGAGCGGTCCATAGCCATATGCATTCGCGGCAAGCTTGGCGCTGAACCAGTCATAAAGATCCTCGTTTTCTTTTTTAGCTATTCCGTCATGGACAGTAAGGGGCGCCTCATGTCCTTTTGCCTCGGCGCAGCGTTTTACATATTTACTGAGCTTTTTTACATAACTTTCGCGGGTGCTGTCTATTGCAAGCTGGGTTGCATGTTTGTACAAAAAACGTTCTTCTGTTCTTCCTGTTATATTTAGGCGCAGACCATCTATCTCAAGTAAAGAATCGAACCGTATCTTAGTCACTTTTATTTCGGGATGCTCAAGGTTTAGTATCTCACGGCAGTATGCCTCTGGGTCACGCTCGTAAAGCTCTTTTTTATAAAGCAGCACAGGCTTTATTGAACGCACTCTTTTGTTTCTCACTGTATGTTCAACGACAAAGAAATATGCGCCCGAGAGATTATTGTAACCTCCGTATTTTGCAATATCCTTACTTTTCTTGACAGACAGCTGGCCATTCCCTGCCGGCAGCAACTGAAGATCAAAGAGCGCACCCTTTGCCTCATGCGGCAGACATACTACCTTTATATTGTTTTTCCGCATATATTTATCAACGGTTGCCATTGTGCCGCCGTCGCCGGTTTCCCATGCGCCGGGAGTATCGAAATCAAAAACGCGGCTGACGCTGTATTTTTCATTGCGGATATTCATAAAGAAATTGGCTGTAAACTTAGTGTCGTATACGTTTCCGACAACTATGTTCAGATATGCGTCCTTTGCGTGGTGCAGATCATTGACCTCTCTGCACTTTACAAGTTTTCTCTGCTGCCTGAAGTCGGACACGTTGCCGGCCTTTGAGTAAACTATCTTGGTCTCTGGATAGAGTTCCTTCATTACCGCTGCTATAGCCTTTGTAGACTGCTGAGTCTCGGTCAGCTGTCGGTTAACAAAGGCCGCTAATTCCTCGTCTGTAAGCGAATAATGCCTGATAAGGCGATCATATTTTTTTTCGGATATAAGCTTCTTGTCTTTCAGCAAATACCAGAAATTTTTCATTTTATCGCGCACTTCAGCGGAAAGAGGATAAGCGTTCGTTTTTTCCCTGTTCAAAGTGCTCTTCACCAGAACCCTGTTATCCAAACTGTCGTCCTTTATCCTCGAACGGGGGAAGATGTGGTCTATGTCGTACAGATTATCGTCGCCGAGGCTCTCTATTTCTATCGTTTCACCTGAATACATGCACTTGCCGAACTGCGTGTAGTAAAGGTACAGTTTGTCGCGGCGCAGACGTTCATCCGGTTCGTCTTTCAGCCTCTCGAAAAGCTCTTCGTTGTCCTTCCCGCAGTCTTTGTACAACTTTAGAAGCGAGTCCTTGCGGGAAACAGTGCGTTTTTTAGCCTCCTCGCCGCGTGCTACTTCAATGAACAGTTTTTCCGGGGCGGATTTCTTTATATCAACTATCTCGTCCACTATCCTGAGCGCCTGCAGCACTCCGCGCTTCACCGCCGGCGACAGATACATATCGTTGACTATTGAAGCAAAACTGTCTTCGCCAAATGCAAAGTGTATCCTCCTGTACTCATCCGCAGCCACAGCAAAGCTATAACGATCGGACAGCATCTGCATCAGATTGTCGTTGGTGTTCCTCAGCGCTTCGATTACAGAATACTCACTGCCCTTACTGTCCCTGCCGGTTATACCGCTGAGAAACTCTCTTGAGAGCCTGCCCCATTTTTTGTAGTTGAGACGGCATATGCGCTTTATGTCCTCGCTGCTCAGCTTACTATAATTTGACTTCAGACGTTTTCTTAGCATTATTTTGTCTCCGCCGAAAACGCATACATCCGTAATTATCTCCTCAACTTTATCTCTGCCGTATGTGCTGTCGAGGATCGTTTTAAAGTCGTGATAAGATCTCAGTTTTGTTTTTATCTCGTCGTCGATCCCGCTGAGTTCGTCATCATCCTTTATCAGGCCTTTTGACATCAGGTATTCCTTGATCTTCTTTTTTGTCACTTTCTTAAAGGATTTTATAAACAGGTCGTCTATCAGCGTCTGCTTTATATCAACAGGAAGCGGATATCCGTTGACCTTAAGCGGATTTATCTCATTCAGCAGCATGAATTCGCTGTAAAGCAGAGAGTCCTGCGGAATGACTTTCTCACCGGTATAGCTGCATCGGCCTATGAGATTCAATATAAAGTTTTCGGCGCTCTTTCCGGTATCCACAACCTCCTCAAAATTCCATGGGTAGATCTTTCCTTCTTTGCGCTCTACCCATGATTTTTCAGATTTTTTGTTCAACGGGCCCACATAGTACGGAATCCTGTAATCAAATATCTTTATTATCTTATCTTTTACGGTCAGGCTTCCGTCGTCGGACACATTGAGAAATTCAAGATATGCAGCGGCTTTTTCCAGTATTGCGGTAAGCTCCCTGCGGTGCAGCTGGTTGGGTATGACGCCGTTGTCAGTACCCTTTAGTTTGGTAAAGAAGGTTTTCTCCTTGATTTCTTCCCATATTTCTCTCATATCATCAACATGTTCCATACCAGGAAGCTCTTTTTTGAGGAAAGCGCAGAATTCTTCCTGCGTGCAGGAGTACTCCCCTGAACGGTCTTTGTAGCGGCAGTAAGCCTGGAAGTTATTTATTTTGCCAGATCGTTCCGAAAATATCAGCTTATATTTGTCCGGCGCTGCCTTTCGCACATACTTCTTGAGCGCCATCAGTTCTTTTTTGTTTTTATCGTACAGTGCGATCTTTGCGTCACAGATATAGCGGCAGTCCCCGAGAATCTGAGCCAGTCTGGCTGTGTCAAAAACTTTTTTTAATTCAAACAGCAGGTTTATTCTTTCTCCGAGTGCACTGTCAAGATCGTTAATCTTCTCCTCTATGTCTTCTTTTAGGCTTATGCTTTTTGGCTCGGCATCCTTGAGTTCTTCGTCGCAATAAAGGTCTGCCAGTTTTACAGTAGCCCCGGCAAGTATATCCGACAGAGCGCTTAAGCTCACAGACGCAGCTTCAGAACCTTCCTGTGCCTTAATACATCCTGCAAGACGCCTTTTCTTTTCCGTAATTTTATAGTCTTTATTTACGAGTACCTCTTCAAATTCTCTCCTGTTGCTGAATTCAAGCGTTGTATCAAACTCATCTGACAGGTAAGATATTAACTCGTCTATCTGTTCCGTCAGGGTTCCAAAATCGTCACTTCCGGCATTATCTATTTCGTAAAGGAAATGGCCCCGGCTTTTGATAATATGGTGAAGCGCAAGAAAAACAAGTCTGACATCAAACTTCTCTTGAGAATTTATCAGATCATGGCGCAGATGGTATATCGTAGGCCAGCGCTTAGAGTATTCTTTATCAGTAAACGTATCGTCATTGAAAAGCAGGTATCTGCCCGACGCGGCCAGTTTTTTATCTTCCGTTCTAAGGTCACTTTCATGCAGTCTGTGGAAAAATGTTGGATCGATCTTGTTTATTGCTTCGGAAAACAGCATCTCAAGCAGCAAGAGCCTCTGCTTTCTGCGAGCCAGACGACGGCGGTTGGTGCGGGCCATTCGCCTTCCTTCGGCAGTCTGCGCCTCATCAAAAAGGCTGACACCCCACATTGCGTTTCCTTTAAAACGGAGTATGTTATATTCTTTATCCGTAACCGCCCAACCGACAGAATTAGTGCCAACGTCAAGCCCCGCATAATAGCTTCCGATACGTTCATTGTTGCCGTTATTCTTCAATTTGCTCCCCCCTGATCATCAGATTGACAAACCTTTTCAGTCAATATACAATGAGGGTAATCTAAGAAACCATCTTGGATTACACTACAAGTTCAAATAAGCTTTTAGCGACATTACGTCTTTGACGACTCACAGTGTGTGAGAAAGAAGTCCCGTATACGGGGCTTCTGTTTTTTTCTCCACATTTACTTTTTGCCCCCACCATAAGTATTCTGACCGCATATATTGCTGCAACAGCATAACAAGCTCAGTTTTTAGGTTCGCTGCCACCGGCTGTTATAAAAAGTTTGAACTCCAAAACAGAATAACACAAAGCACAAATAATGACTATACAAATATATTCTATTCTAAAATTGTAATAACGTGTAATAATTATCATAATTTGTCATTGCAGTTTTAAATTTCAGACAAAACAGCGGCAGGATGCTGTTAAAGGAATTAAAAAAAAACCGCAGCGAAATGTCTGCCGCGGCCTTTCTCTTTTGTTTAGTCTGTATTTCCGTTCGTCAGTGGTTTCTGACAATCTCTTTTATCACCATCAGGCGGGAGAGCGTCGAGCGTTCCATCTCTTCAAGCTTCATGGATATCGAGCGGATAGCTTCGCCGTACGAAGGTATCATGACGTGCTCGAGCGCATTGACGCGCCTGCGCGTGCGCTCTATCTCCAGCGCCATAGAGGAGACGGCTTTTTCCTCGGCCGCGAGCTTTACAAGGTCCGGCAGCAGCTTGAGGAATTTGTCAAGGGCCACGTCAAGGCTTCCGGGGGATGTGGCAAAGCCGTATGACAGCTCGGAGCTCTGCTCCGGGAAGTCATATTCCGGCACGCGCACGCTCATGACATTCCTGTAGCTTACGCCTACTTTCATGTCGCCGCCTGCGCTCATCAGCGTCTGCTCGAGCATCTGCGGGAGCGTCTGGGCACGCGCCATCAGGAAGCCTCCGTAGCATTCGCCGAGTTCGCTTTCGACTTCACGGCGCAGGTTGTACAGCTCCCTCGCCCGGACGAGGAATTCCTTGACGAGCGCATCCTGCTTGTCTTTAAGAAGCTTATGTCCCCTCTTCGCGACGACTAAAAGCCTTTTCAGCCGCGACAGCTCCATCCTGTTGGGGTTGACATTAAGCGCCTTTGCCATTGGAGGTCACCACTCTCTAATTCTCGCTCTGACGCTCAAGATCTTCTTTTGCCGCCATGAGCGGTCTCAGATACTTTTCAATGTACTCGTCTCTGATACGCTTCAGTTCGCGGACAGGTGTTATCGTGAGAAGCTCCCAGCCGAGCTGCAGGGTGTCTTCTATGCTGCGGTTCTCGTACTCTCCCTGGCGGACATAGCGGTTTTCAAATTCGTCCGAGAATTTCGCGAAAGCCTTATCTTCGTCTGAAAGCGCGCCTTCGCCAAGTATGACGGCGAGTTCCTTGGCTTCTTTTCCGCGCGAATAAGCGGCAAAGAGCTGGTTCATAAGGTCTGCGTGATCTTCTCTCGTTTTGCCTTTGCCTATGCCTTTATCTTTGAGGCGGGAGAGCGACGGCATGACGTCGACAGGCGGATAGATGCCCCTGCGGTGCAGACCGCGGGCAAGCATTATCTGACCCTCTGTGATATATCCGGTAAGGTCGGGGATCGGGTGCGTCTTGTCGTCTTCGGGCATCGTAAGTATAGGTATCTGGGTGATCGAGCCCTTTCTGCCGCGAAGACGTCCCGCCCTCTCGTACATCGTCGCAAGGTCCGTATACAGGTAGCCGGGATAGCCGCGGCGCCCGGGGACTTCCTTACGTGCCGCAGATATCTCGCGGAGAGCCTCGCAGTAGTTGGTAAGGTCGGTGAGTATGACGAGCACGTGCATATCTTTTTCAAACGCAAGATATTCAGCTGCCGTCAGAGCAAGGCGCGGCGTTGAGATACGCTCTATCGCGGGGTCGTCCGCAAGGTTCACGTACATGACGGTGCGTTCGATGGCGCCCGTTTTACGGAAGTCTTCCATGAAGAACGAAGCTTCTTCAAATGTGATGCCCATCGCAGCGAATACGACGGCAAAGTCGGAATGTCCGCTTATAACAGTCGCCTGACGGGCTATCTGCGCGGCCATTTTATTGTGCGGCATACCGCTTCCGGAGAAGATAGGCAGTTTCTGCCCGCGGACAAGCGGGTTCATGCCGTCTATCGTAGATATACCGGTCTGGATGAATTCCGACGGGAAGTCGCGCGAATAGGGGTTCATCGGGTTGCCGTTCACGTCGAGCGTAGTCTCCGGTATTATATCCGCGCCTCCGTCTATCGGAGCTCCGCGGCCGTTGAAGATGCGCCCCAGCATGCTCTTGGCAACGGGAAGACGCAGGACGTCGCCGAGGAAGCGCACTTCGGTGGAATCCACGTCTATGCCGCTGCTGCCTTCATAGACCTGAACAAGAGCACGGTCTTTGTCTATTTCGAGGACGCGTCCGCGGCGGTGTTCGCCGTTCGCGAGCGTGATCTCGGCAAGCTCGTCATAGCTTACTTCTTCGATCCTGTTAACGACCATAAGCGGGCCCGAAAGGTTGGTTATGGTCCTGTATTTCTCAGGCAACCTCATCGTGCTCACCTCCCGTTGCAAGCAGTTTGCCGAATACGGCCTTTATTTCGTCTTCAAGTTCGTCAAGATTTTCAAGATCTTTCTCTTCGGTGTAGCGCATGCGCGATATCTTCTCGCGTATCGGCAGGTCTATAACGGTGCGCAGCGCGGCTCCCCGCGCCAGCGCCTGCATGCCGAGGCTGTGGAATGTAAGGATGTTGCGGAGCATCTTGAACTGCTTGTCCATCGACGCATATGTATCTATCTCGTGGAAGGAGTTCTGATGCAGGAAGTCTTCACGTATGGACTTCGAAGTTTCCAGCACCATGCGTTCCTCTTTCGAAAGAGCGTCGACGCCGACAAGGCGGACTATCTCTTTGAGCTTGTCCTCATCCTCGAGCAGCGACATCGCTTCGGTGCGGAATACGCTCCATTCTCCGTCATAGGAGGTGTCCCAGTATTCGCCGAGCTTCTGAGCGTAGAGCGAATAGCTGTTGAGCCAGTTGATGGCGGGGAAATGCCTCTGATACGCCAGCTGCGCGTCAAGGCCCCAGAAGACCTTCGTAACGCGGAGCGTGTTCTGCGTGACGGGTTCGGAAAGGTCGCCGCCCGGAGGAGATACGGCGCCTATGACCGAAACGGCGCCTTCGCGCTTATCCTTGCCGAAGCAGACCGCACGCCCTGCTCTTTCGTAGAAGGAGGCAAGTCGTGTTCCGAGGTACGCCGGGTAACCTTCTTCACCGGGCATTTCCTCGAGTCGTCCGGACATTTCGCGCAGAGCCTCGGCCCAGCGTGAAGTGGAGTCTGCCATAAGAGCGACGGAATAGCCCATGTCGCGGAAGTATTCCGCTATCGTGATGCCTGTGTAGATAGACGCTTCGCGCGCGGCGACCGGCATGTTCGACGTGTTCGCGATAAGAAGCGTTCTCTTCATAAGGGGCTGTCCCGAACGCGGGTCTTCAAGTTCCGGGAATTCGAGAAGAACGTCGGTCATCTCGTTGCCGCGCTCGCCGCAGCCGATATAGACGACGATCTCTGCGTCTGCCCACTTGGCCAGCTGGTGCTGTATGACGGTCTTGCCGGAGCCGAAAGGTCCGGGAACGCATGCCGTCCCGCCGCGCGCTATCGGGAAGAATGTGTCGACGACGCGCTGACCGGTGGTAAGGGGGACTTCAGGCGGCAGGCGCTTGATGACAGGGCGCGGTCTGCGGACCGGCCAGCGCTGCAGCAGCTTCAGTTCGTGTTCATTGCCTGCGGCGTCTTCGACTGTCGCAACTGTTTCTTCAACCGTGAACTCGCCGCTCTTTATCTCCTTTATCTTACCGCTCACTCCGTGCGGGACCATTATTTTGTGATCGACAAGCACGGTCTCTTTTACGGAACCTATAAAATCTCCGGGGCCCACTTCGTCGCCCGCGCTCACGCAGGGTTCGAACTTCCACTTGTGGGTGCGGCTGACTGCCGGAACGCTTATGCCGCGGAGGATATAGGGGCTGTCGGCCTTTTCTTCTATCGATTCGAGCGGGCGCTGTATACCGTCGTAAAACTCTTCTATAAGCCCGGGGGCAAGTTCGACCGAGAGCGGTTCTCCGGTGCTTATTACCGGTTCGTTCGGTGCGAGGCCGGATGTTTCCTCGTATACCTGAACAGACGCCTTGTCGTCTTTCAGTTCTATTATCTCACCCACGAGCCCCGCTTTGCCGACTTTAACGACGTCGAACATACAGGCGCCCGCCATGCCGCCTGCTATGACAAGCGGGCCGGATATCTTTTCAATGTACCCGGTAACGGCGTTCGGTGTGGTCAATTTATATCGCCTCCATCATAATCATTTCTCGCCAAATATATCCATGCCTACCGCGCGCTCAACGCTCCTGCGGACAGCCTCGATGCCCGCCCCCATGGATCCTTTCTGGTTGGGAACAGGTATCACGCTTATGTCGTTGTGTTCATTGACGTCATCCACTTCGGCACGGTATTTTACAAAAAGCTCCTCCTCAAGGAAGATGACAGCGCAGCCGGAGCGGGCGTATCTGTTGAGTATCTGTCCGATATTTTCTCCGTTTCCGTCTTCGATCACAACGACGTCAAGGCCTATCGCCTTGAATGGCAGTATGCTCTCGTAGCTTCCTACGGCCGCCATCGACGCTCTTTCTTTATCAGACATGGCGCAGGAGCCTCCTTACGCTTTCCCTGTCTCCGCTTCCGGATTTTGAAACAAGGATCATGCGGATATTTTTTACCTCAAGCTCTTTCGACCATAAATAAGCTATGACGTTGCACGGAGAATCCGGGCTGTATCTGCTCGCTGCGGCAAGGTCCAGCAGATATTCGTCAAGTTTCTTTTCAAAATCCATTATTATCTGCGAAAAACCTGCCGTGACGTCCGCTTCCGAAAGCAGGCGCGACAGATCCGAGAATGACACGAGCCTGCCCCACGTTTCAAACGGTTCCGCTATCATGGAAGCAAGAAGGTCTCTGTCTATCCTGCCGCCTTCGTGCAGGAAGGAAGCGGCCCCCGAGGCGTCAAAGCCGAATCTCTTAAGACGCAGCAGCGTCCTCAGGTTCTCTCCGTCTATCCTTGCCTTCACCCATTCCGTAACTTCGCTGAAACCGAGCTCTTCCGCCATGCGGCGCATCTCGCCGAACATCTGCAGGTCCAGCAGGCGTTCCGTCTCAAGCGTATTTTTGCTCTGTTCCCATACCGCGATGCATTTCGGCAGGACGGATGAAAGTCCGAAAGGCAGCAGCCTGTACTCCTCCGCCTCGATATTGGATACGAGATCGTCGACAGGGTATGAAGCAAGGGACGTAAGCAGATCCCATCTTTTCTTTCCGCCGCTTCTTGCTGCAAACATGCTTTTCAGCATGACCTTGACGTTGCTGAAATCATACTGCATGCGCATCATGAGCGGCAGTTCCCTGTCCGGGACGAAAGACGCCAGCTCTTCGTAGGTCTCAAGCAGAGAAGCCTCCAGGATCTTGTCAAAAGAGCCGCCGGAAAGCGATGTCAGCAGAGGGGCATAAGACGTTTCGCCGAGGATTTTAAGCACGGAAGCAGAGTCTTCCGCTTCCAGCAGTCTGGTAAAAACCGCAGCATCAAGAAGGCGGTGCTCCATAGCGCGTATACGCGCCACGGCATACCCGTAAGCCTCCTTACGTGACATCGAACCACCCCCTCCGCTATTCCTGCGGGAACAAACGCTTTACGACGCCGGCTTCCTGTTTTTCCTGCATGACCTTTACAAGCATATCCCATGAACAGTCGATGCTTGTGCGGTCGCGCATCAGGATGAAGCCTCCGCTTATATCCGGCTTGTTCCCGGACATGGCAAGCTTTGTGCCGTGCGCCGCGTTGTACTCTCCAAGCCAGGCTTCGTCGAGATATTTTTCATTTTTGCCCACCGCGATCTTTTCATCCCCGGTCTTTACCGCTTCTTTGAGCAGAGAAACGCAGAATGAAAGATAGTCTTCTTTTCCGAGAGAGGCGAGTTTGCCCAGCGCAGAACGGTAAACATCTTCGATGAGGTCTCTCTTTGCCTTAAGTTCCATCCTGGCCGTGTCAAGGTTGGCAACTATCTCTCTGCGGCTGAATATTTCGGGACGCTCCGTGTTGAAGCGGGCGTCAAAGCCTGCCTGTATGTCGTCGCACTCATCCGCGGCCTTGCGGGCAATGGTCTCCGCCTGAGTCCTGGCCTTCAGGAGAATCTCATCGGCCTCTTTCTGGGCGTCATTTTTTATTTTTTCAGTGATCTGGGCTAAAGACATGGCGATTCGCTCTTCTTTGTCAGATCTTTATGCCGTTGAGCATAAGGATGCTTACAAGGAGTCCGAAAACGGCATAGGTTTCGCACATCGCGGGAAGGATGACCGCTTTGCCTATCTGCTCCGGGCGTTTCGCTATCATAAGTATCGTGGCTGCCGAAGACTTGCCCTGCCAGATCGCCGAGTAGAAACCGGCTATCGCTATCGGAAGGCATGCGCAGCAGATGCCCAGTCCCTGCCATACGGTGAGGGCGACAGCGCTTCCGCCGAGGAGTCCGGCCTTCTGCATCGCAAGGACCGCGACAAGAAGTCCGTAGATGCCCTGGGTGCCGGGGAGCGCAAGCAGAACCAGCGCGTAGCCGAATTTCTTGGGATCTTCGGTCATGATCCCCGCCGCAGCCTCGTTTGCAAGGCCTATGCCCCAAGCCGAGCCTGAACCGGCAAAGCCTACGGCAAGAGCGCCGCCGAGAACTACGAGCATCTGTCCGAGCTGATCAGCCATTGTTGCGAGAATTGATTCCATAATGGATCCTACCTCCTTGAAAAAATATACATAATTTCAAATAAAAATCTTAATTAGCAGACGTTTCTTCCTGTATTATCGAATACTGCGCCGAATTGCGCAGCGGTGCAAAATCATGCCCTGTCGCGTTGTAGAATTTGCCGAAGAACTCAACGTACTGAAGCCTCAGCGAATGTATGAACGCGCCGAGCAGATTTACCACGATGCTGAAAGAATGCCCAAGAACAAATATCAGTACGGCAAGGACGATTCCCACATATGGGGTCCCCGAGACCAGTCTGGCCAGCAGGTTTATGACCATGCCTACCGCCGCCGAGCCAAGCCCGAGCGCAAGCAGACGGCTGTAGCTCAGGACGTCTCCGAGATAGCCTGTGACGTTGTAAAGGCTCAGCACTCCGGAGAAAAGCTTTGCCGCGATATTTTTCTTTTCCCTGCCCTGAGTCGCCACAAGTATCAGAGCGCCGGCGCAGGCAACAAGCTTTGACACAAACGCCATCTGCTGCGGAAGGTAACCGGTCATAGAACAGCCAGTGAGGACCAGACCGAGCAGGAAGACCATCCAGCCGCCCTGGTCGGATATCGCGGCGACCTTATCGCCGTTTTTCCAGTTGTCGCAGAACGCTATCGCAAGCCCGAACATGACCTGTATGAAACCGAGTCCGAGCGAGATCATAAGCAGCGTCATGGGATCGTTCATCGGGTCAAGCAGCTGGATCTTTTTGGCCGCAGGCACAAGCTTGCTCAGGAACGGGAACGCGGTCACTGCGTCGCCGAACCATGAACCCGTCACGGCTCCGAAAATAACCGTAACGACCATGCCTACAGTCATCAGCACAAAGAATTTGCGCAGAGTGGGCGACAGCCTGTGCTTGACAAGCATATATCCGAGGATGCCGGTAAGAATCAGTCCGTAGCCGGCGTCTCCGAAGCACATGCCGAGGAAAAGGAAGAAGAACGGCGCCATCAGCGAAGTGGGGTCCACTCCGCCGTATGTCGGCGTGCCGTACATGATCGTAAGCGGTTCTATCGAGGACGACCATGCAGGGTTCTTGAGCAGCGTCGGAGGCACTTCATCCTCCCCTGGTTTGATAACAGCGAACTCGGTGAATTCCGAATACTCGTTTACCGTATATTCGACCTTTTTCAGCTGGGAAGCCGGCGTCCAGAAATCCCAGATAAGAGTGTCGCTGGTCGGTTCCCCTGTCTCCATCGCTTCAAGCCTGTCGCGCAGGATCGCCCAGTAATCGCCGCAGGTACGCGTCATCGGAAGCCCTTCGTCGGCCAGCGATGCAAAAGACTTCAGCAGTTCATCTTCTTTTGCTTTAAGCTCGGAGATCTTAGAAGAAAGAGTATTTATCTCCTCCGAAGCCGTAAGCCTGAGGTCCTTCGGCACATCGGTGCGTGACGCCGATAATTCATCCGCCGCCTGCTGCAGCTTGTCAAAATCTTCCGAACGGCAGAGCACGGCAAAGAGCTCCGAGCCGTCCTTCCCCTGCGGAGGTACGCGCTGGAACTCGGATATCTCGCCCAGATCCTTTTCGATCCGCGCGGCAAAATCCCCGGCGGCAGATGAGGGCAGCTGGTAGACCGCGCCCGTTATCATATCTGTGCCGGCAGTGAAAAATTCAAGAGGGTATTTGATTTGCGCAAGCTGTTCCGCCTGGGCGGCAAGCCCCTTCAGCCTCGACAGCTCTGCGCGTGTTTCAGTGAGCTGGCGTTCTTTTTCCCTGAGCCCCGAAACAAAAGAAGTAAATTTCCCTTCGTCGACGGAAGCCGCAAGACGCTTGAGCGAAAGCGCCGGCATATCTCCGAGCGCTCTGGCAAAAGAGCTTTCTTTTTTTGTTTCATACGGTTCAAGGAGACGCTGGACAAATCTGGCGTCGCTTATAAGCCCTTCGATGCTGCGGCGTTTCTCGCTCAAAGAAGATGCAGCGCCGCCGTCTCCTGCCTCAGCGCCGTTTTTTACAAACTCACAGCAGCCGAGCGACTGAAGTTTTGCCGCAAGTTCGTCCGCTGCGGTCCTGTGTACAGCTATACGCACCTTACACATTTCAGCGAGAGCCATATGCAGCCATCACCTCTCCCACAAGCCAATCTGCAACTTTGTCTGTTTTATCTTTATTATTCTCGTAGAACTTTTTTGCTTCAGCTTCGCCTCTGGCCGTTATCTCAGCAGCTTCCGCTTCGGCTTCGCGCTCGGCAGCCGCTACTCTTTCGCGCCACTGTCTGTGGCACTGCTGCCTTGTATTCTTAACAGACTGTTCTGCCTCGATGCGTGCGGCCGCAACAAGTCTTGAGGCCTCTGCCTTCGCTTCCGAGATTATATTCTTCGCGGCAGTTTCCTGGTCTCTGATTTCCTGTGCAAGATTATCTGCCAATGAAATCACCCCCTGTCTATAATCAAAAATTAAGCCATCTTATAACAAAGGATTCTAACCGCAACTTTAAATTGCGTCAATTTTCACACATTAACAAAAATAGCACAGAGTAAATAAGAACAGCTGTATTTTCTAAGCTTTTATCATAATATCAGCTTTATTTACAGGCAAATAATAAGTTATTAAAGCAATTTATGGCTAAAAAGTTTTTATATATAAAAATTCAATTTTTTATATACTAAATTTTATTAATACTTTTTCGATATCCGCTGCGACAGCCACCTGTTCTGCAATACCCTGCCTATAAAGAATCAGCCCCTGCGGCAGGCAGACTCAAGGCAGTCCCTGCTCCACGGGCAGTCGGCGCACCGCTCGGGCACCCCCTGCAGATTCCGGGAAAGGGCCGTGACAGCGGCAGCCTCCACCGCGTCGCCAATAATGCGGAAATCATTTTCTTTATAGATGCGCATGGCCTTACCGCCACCCGCCGAGCGCAGATAGATAAGCGCGGAGTCGATCGTTTCGGATCTGTTGTGATCTTCGGAATTTCTGCGCAGGGCGTAGGCATAGAATTCCAGCTGGCGCTCGTAATACCACGACGGCGAATATTTTTCGTCCGAGGTCTTCCAGTCCCTGAGATGCAGCCCGGCGTCATCGCGCCAGAATATATCTATCGAACCCACAAGCAGTGTTCCCCGATCGGGCACACGGAAAAATATCTCGCGGCGCAGCGGGCGGGCAGCATCCGCCGCCATTTTTGCAAACATGGCGCACTCTTCGCTTTCTGCATATCCGGCAAGCATTTCGCGCGCCTCGCGCCGCGCTGAGGCTATCGAAAACTCTCTGCGCAGTTCAGGGGGAAGACGCCGCGATATCTTTTCATAAACCGGACCGCCGCTCTTCACAGGCAGCCAGCCGGCAATGCTTTCCGCTCTGAAGTCCCAGCGCGCGAGCACCCAGTGGGCAAGGGAACCGAACTCCGAACCGCTCCCCTCTCCTCCCTTGACGAGCCAGTTGGCGGCGCGTCCCTGCCTGTAGACCATGCGGTATGCGGCCGGACACCATGACAGAAGCGCGTAGGCTGAAGCGGATATGCGGCCCAGCTTTGCGGGAACTTCTTCAGCAAGCTCCATAGTTTCCGCACGGCAGGCAGCCGGACGCTCCTCCGGTCTCGACGGCGCGGGATCGTCCTCTGTAATAAGCGTTGCATCCTCTTCGCCGCTTTCAAGCAGCTGTACCATTATTGAGTCGCTGCTGCCAAAGTCCCCGCCTTTTCTTCTTTTATAATAGCCGCACAGTATCAGTTCATCCGCGGCCCGCGTGAAGCCGACATACCACAGGCGCTGGCGCTCCGGAAGATCTGCTTTTGCTTCAAGGTCTTCTTCCCACAGCGCCGTCGTATATTTATCTTTTCCGTCCTCTCCGGCCGACGAGAAGCGCGGGGCGGATTTCGCCGTCACGCCGTATCTTTTCGAAACATATACGGGATCCTTCCGGCTGCTCTTTTTCTTATCCCTGTAGATGAGCACTGTCACCGGGAACTCAAGACCCTTTGACTCATGAACGGTCAGTATCCGCACTGCGTCTGTAGTGTCGTCCGCGATATCCGGCTCCTCTTTAGCTGCCTGCGACGACAGCTCCGACAGGAGATACTCCGCACAGCCCTTCAGAGAGCGTCCTTCCGACGCCTCGTACTCTTCCGCTATACCGGCAAGGCGCGCCATGTTGGCGCATACGCGGCGCCTGCGCGAGCCGTCGTAGCTTTCCAAAAAGAGAGGGGCTTTCATAAGCTCGCGTATCGCGGCAGATACTCCCGAGAAACGCGCTGTCCTGCGCAGTCTGTCGATATGCTCTGCGAGAGCCGGATATTCTTCCCTCAGTATCCGCGCAAGCGGCAGCGGAGCGCGCGCTTCCCTCGCTTCAAGCGCGCTCTGCAGAAGCCGTTCCGCTTCCGAAAGCGGCAGCCCGGACAACGGAGAGGCGAGCCACCCTGCCAAAAACAGAGGTTCTTCCGGAGCGGAGAGAAGAGAAATAAAGTTTATGAGGTCGCCGATCTCGCCGCGCGCAAAATAATTCTTGGAAGTGGAAATAAAATAGGGTATATCAAGAGAATCAAAAGCCGTTTCGATCATGCTGTGTTCGGAGCGGGTCGGTACAAGTATGACAAAATCTTTCCAGCAGGCGTCGCGGAATGCGCCCTTTCCTCCGTCCGGGCTGTCGGCATCCTTATCCCATATCTGTTTTTTTTCGGTGTGGGCCTTTTTTATCTCGCGCCCGAGAGCGGTGTAAAGCCGCAGGCGCAGATCCGCGGTTCGGAGTCCCGTTTCTTCTTCGCCTGACAGCGCACAGATCAGCCGCAGATACGGGCCTTCGGCTTTTTCGTTCCTGCGTTTCGTGAAAGCTTCGTCGGCAGGCGGCAGTAAAGGTTCATATATGATCTCTGAGCTGCCGCCCCATATGCCGTTAAATACTTTGTTGAATTTTTCAAGCAGCCCGCTCGACGTTCTGAAGTTCCTGTCGAGGGAGACATATTTGCAGCGGTCGCCGAACTCTTCCCTTCTTGCGCGCGCTATATACCTGCGGAAAAGAGTCAGGTCCGCGTGGCGGAAACGGTAGATGGACTGTTTCTGGTCTCCTACGATAAAAAGCGTGTTGTGGAAATCGCTTTCCGCTTCGGGCGCCACCCACAGCGCCGTTATCAGCGCATCCTGCAGCGGGTCGGTATCCTGGAATTCGTCGACCATGATATGTTTGAATTTGCGTCTGAAGGCCGGAGAGGCTTCAAGCACGGATCTGGCGCAGCGTATCAGGTCGGAGAGCGAGAGCATGCCCTCTCTGCGGCGGAACTCATCCCACGCTGCCCAGCTGATGGCGCAGATCCCGCACAGAGTCCTGTTCACCGTTTTTTCGCCTTCCGACGGCTCTTTTATCATCAAAAGCATCTTTTTTTTCTCATCGCGCCATTCCTTAAGGCCACAGCCGAGGACGGACTCGATCGCATATTTTACTTTATCTGATATCCTCAGATTTGCGAGCGGCCCTGATATCAGCTCGCGCAGAAACTCCGCGGACTTGCCGCTCCCTTTATGATATTTCCAGCTTTCGATGAATGCTTCGAACTTTTCCTTCGTTTTTGAAGGTTTTTTGCAGTCTTCGGAGAATTCGGAGGTAGAAAGAATTGCAGGGAAAACTTCTTCTTTCCACAGCCGGAAGATTTCCGGACATTCTTTCTTCAAAGAGGCGATATCATTCATCAGCGCCGTGTCATCATGCCGCCAGAGGCTTTCCGGTGTCTGCCCGGCGCAGTAAAGCTTTTCGGAGCAAACTTTGGCCGCCCCGGCTATAACGTCCGCGCCGTATGAGTTCAGCAGTTCTGCAAGAGTATGCGTCGGGATAAGCGAATTCGCGCGTTCTTTCCAGCCCTCCGGCAGCATCGCGGCTATCTTTTCCGCGTTGAGGGCTGAAAGCGCGGCTTCATATTCCCTCCACCATATATCGCCCTTTGCCTCCGGCACGAGCGACGCGGCGGGGTCGGCGTCGAGCTCGAGCCCCGAATTCCTTATCACCCGCATCGCAAAGGAATGGATAGTGGATATATATGCGTCGTCCATCATATCTATGGCGGATCTGAGGTGCGCCAGTTCCTTCGGGAATTCCGCATGCCATTTGATCAGCGTGTTTTTTATTCGGTCGTGCATTTCGGCGGCCGCTTTTTTTGTAAAAGTCAGCACAAGAATCTCGTCGGCACGGCACTCCGGGTCAGAGGCAAGCAGCCATGCAAAACGCTGCGCGAGAGTCTGCGTCTTTCCCGTCCCCGCGCCTGCGCTCACTACGGTCAGATATTTGTCGCTCTTCAGCGCCTCTATCTGCGCCTCCGTGCCTTTTACCAGAGAATGCCACGCGGGCACGCTGTTTTCCTTACTCATCGCTGCTCTCCCCGTCGTCATCATCGTCGATCGCATATCCGGTCATATCGCGCTTGCGGCATAGTGTGAAATACTGGCAGTTTATGCACAAAGCGGACTCATGGCTGTACTTCGGCTCATAGACGCCTTTTTTGACCGCTGCCGCCATAGCTGTCATAACGGTTTCGGCTTCTTCCATGCGCTGCTCCATCAGCTCGCCCGGTTCGTATTTGCTCCTGCCGGCAGGCTCTCTTTCATAAGCAAATCGGAGTTCTTCAGTTGAGAAATATCCCGAAAGGCTGCAGTCTCTCTGACCGATCCAGCCAAAACCAAGTATATCCGTTCGGGAAGCTCTCAGAATGACGGCATAGGCAGGCACCTGCAGATCGCCGGTATGAGTGTCGCTTTTTCCGAGCTTGTAATCAAGTATGACGGCGCCCTCTTTGTAAATGTCTATCCTGTCTGCTTTTGCCCTGAAAATGACGCCGTCGACTTCATGATCGCAAAGCCTGTATTCCGTTTTCACTTCCTGCCTCTCCTGCAGCGGCGCCTGCGCTTCTATATCATCCTGAAAAGAGGCAAGGTCGAATATCTCACGCTTCAGCCCGCTTTCAAAGCGGGCAAGACGCCTGTCGGCGCCTATCTCCGGATAGACCTCGTCCTTTATCCGGTCCCAGTTGTTCATAACGTAAGGGAAAAGCTGCATATTGGGATTCTTCTTCTTTTCGCCGAAAGCCTGCTCCCACACTTTGTGCGACAGCACGCCGCCCGCGCGGCGGTCAAAGAGGTCCGCGGCGCCGGGCACTTCAAGGCGAAGGTGTCTTTCGCACCAGTAGCGGTAGGGGCAGACGCGCCATATGTCTATATCGCTTACGCTGACAACGGGCTTTTCCGCGCTCTGTCTCAGGAAACCGGCAGGCTTTACAAATTCCCTGCCGCGGGCAAAGCGCATGCCTGATACTTCGGCGCCGGCAAATACAGGCTCATTGCCGTCCGGGAGGGTGTTCTGCGCCCCGAAGCGCACCGCTGCTGCAAGACGCCATCTTCTGCGGGACTGAGGCTCGTCTTTCAGCATCGAGGTCACAAACTGCGAAGCCGGCACCTGCTTCTGCGATTCGTCGTAGAGGGAGCGGCAGAAAACGATCCCCGACCTGCCTGTCGCAGCAAGACGGCGGAAGACAGCCTCGCGGCGTTCGCGTTCCTCGCGTATTTCAGGCAGATGCGGAGCGCTGCCGGAGCCGTCATCATCATTGAGCTGGGCAGCGTTGAACTTCTCCTTGTACTCGTTGCGCAGCAGCAAAGACTCGCGCATGACGCCCGGCCATGTATTACCGTCCGCCCCCATTATGAACCAGTACCTGTGCTCGGTCAGTGTAGGCGGCATCCCGGCGTAAAGAGACAGAGAGCGGCGCTGCGGCAGCTGTATCGGCAGCGTGGCTGTCGCCGCCCAGTCCTCGATGAACGCGGCCGCTTCTGCACCGTCAAGGGATATATCCGCGGCAGGCCCGACAGAATTCGCTGCGTTCTCAAGCACCATTATCTTCTTTTCAAGTTCGTGGAGCGTATAGGAAACGTCTCTGACTTCTCCGTCAAGCCCGCACTCGCCTGCCGCGGCATATGCTGCGGCTTCGGCGACACGGCACTTTTTCAGGAAAGCAAGCCACATGGAAAGCGCCTCAAGCGGAGTATGCTTTTTCCCTTTGCCGTACAGCTCTCTGCAGAAATCGCAGATCTCCGCGAAACGTTTTCTGTCATCGCCTCTTAACGCACCGGCCCACTCTTTTGCTCCTTCGGGCGGCAAAGATGAATGGCAGCGCGTACCTTCGAGTCCGCCGTCAGCCTCCGGGAACAGCAGCGGGTTTTCAAGCAGCAGCGATGTGTTGTAGTTGTCAAAGCCGGATGAGAAGGCGCGCCTTACCATGCTGAAAAGTTCGCCTGCAAGCGTTTCGGCGACCGTGCCGCGCGCCCTTACGCTGTATGCTATCTTATAGCGCGACAGCGCATATTCGACCAGCTTAAGGCTGCTTTTAGGCACATAAATACCTATCTCGCCGAAATTATCAAGCTTCCCCATCGCGGTGAGAACGCCTTTTCCTTTTGCCCACAGCGCTATCTCCCTTGCCGCCGATTCCCCTTCGAGGATATCGGAGACGGCTTCGAGCCTGACCGCGGGGACGTCCCATTCCGGACGCCCGGAATACTCAGCGTCAAGCTGCCTTATGCCGTCGTAAAAATCATCGAGCCCCGTCTCCGGCTGGAACATCAAAAGCTCCGCGGCCTCTGCAAGGGCTCTTACGAATTTGAGCTGAGCGCCGTTAAAAGAGAGAAATCCCGTGAAAATGAATTTTTTATTTTTGACGAATTCGATCACGCGGGAATCATTCAGAGCCGCGCGCGCAAGAGTCGGAATCTGCGCCGCATCCGCAAGATCATACTCTTTAAGGTAATCCATATACCTTCTGTAAAGGCAGAGCAGTATCGCCTCGGGGCGCGACGGGTCAGGCTCCTCGCCGCCGAAGAGCGAAGAAGAAAATTTTTCCGGCGTTACCTCTTCCGAAAGGAGATCCTTGATATTGGAGCCGAGAAGCGATATAAAGCCGCGGTAACGCAGTCCCGGAGCTATCAAAGCGCCTTTTGCCTCGCGTTCTGCGATATATTCTTCAAGTAGATGTTCGAGAATCAGATGATGGTCCGGCGGGTCGATTATCCTGACGCGGGAACCCATGATACGGGAAAAGTCGCCGAGCAGGTCTCCTATCGTATATACTGCCGGGCGGACCCCGAAAAAGGACGTTTCCGCGCATATCAGGTCCGTAAGCGTTTCGCGGTCAAGGCCGGCCGGAACGATAAAGAGCGCGTCGGAGCCGTGCCGGTAGTAGATCGAGCGCAGCTCCTCCGCCTTTTCTGAGATATTAAAATAAGCGCTTACTCTCAAAGGCATCGGCCAGTCTCCTTAAAAAAGTCATATTTGATTCGCCGGCACGCGGCCGTTCCATACTTCGGTACTTCTATATTTTGGGCACGTAAAGCGCTTTTCGTCAAGCGGTCAGGGCTCCGATGCGGCATACTGTTTTAGACAAAAAAGCGGCGCTGCATAAAAGATGCGGCGCTGCTCTGTTTTGCCGTCCGGCGTGCAGGCTGTTGCGTTTTAAGCGGCCGGCCTGGCTTAAAATTACCAATAACGCTCCAGATATTTTTTCTCTGAGTTTGTTTTTTCCATACAGTCGATAAATTCATGCGCGGTAATGAATACGATGTTAAAGTCGACACCGCATTTTTTTTCGAACCGTTCCTGTAAGCCTGATTCAAGCATCATTTCTCTAAAATATTTGAAACCTTCGGTTTCTTCTTTTTCCATCTCATTATATTTTTCTTGCAGGCTATCACTAAAATTGTTTGCGCCGGGCATATACACAACGTTGATCAGCGTTATTTTGTCATATTTGTCTTTAAAAGTGACTTTCGGGATAGCCCTCTTTACATCACTATCATGATTTTCGTGACAAGTCGCATTGAAAATGGCAAGCGTATGCTTAAACATCTGCCACCTGTCGTAGCGTTTGTGCATGGGATCTTTTTTCATCTTTTTAATTAAATCCTCAAAAAACTTATAATTATTCTTATAAAAATATCTATTTTCTTCCAAATATGCAGAACTCAAATTTTTATCTGGTTTATTTAACCACTCAGTCATCTTCATTTCGCAGAAAATAGCCTTTCGTTCTTTATCATTGTATAAAAACGCATCAAAATTTGCTGGAGCTCCCCTACCTGTTAAAATCTGCAGTTGTTTTTCATATTTGATATCATATTCGATAGCATGTCCATCCGGGGTAAAATATTGTTTCTTTGTAGAATCACTTATAAATGTAACTTTTTTATTCCCCAGCAGATTAAAGGCCATCGCCGAAGAGGAGTACACGCAGGCCATTTTTGGAGGTCTGGTTTCACCGCCGGAACCCCACCTGTACTCCCACCAGTGCTCTTTATCCATTTTCCCATTCAACAAATTATCTTTAATATCTGAAAAATAATATTCATAATAGAAGTCATAGGGATCCTTTGCTCTTTCTTTAGTTCCTTCAGGATCACCGCTTGAAAATTTTAAAAAATTTTTCTGTCTTTCAGCAATTTCATCACGAATTAAATCAATCTTCGACTTAGCAGTTTTCTCAATTGACCCCATCTTAGATCCTCCTGTCTGCCGCATAAGAACATCCTATTATTCCATCGCGCCGCGTATGTCGTTTTTAAGCTGTTTCACATCAAAAGTAAACTTATTTACAGGAAATATCTGTGTTTACCAAGCCCGCATACGAGCTAACACCAAATTCATTGGTAATACCAAACTCAATCACAAATGAAAAAACAAACCAAGACTGATACTTCAGCTAAAAACCAGCTGCCGCACATCCATCCGGACATAAAACAACCTAAACCGGTTCTTTCTCCCCACCCATCACATCCAAAACAACCACCAAGACCTACTATACCACCAATATACATAAACCCGCCAACAAGGTATTCAACAACATCTTCCCGAGCTAAAAGCTTGTTGCCTATAACAATTAACGTTAAAACAACTGTAATGAATAAGCCTGTAAAAAACCCTTTTGAAAAGAGTCTCTCCTCATACTCATTACGGGCTATCTCATATTCATATTCGGACAGATACTCTTCATCATCATGCCATGGTCTTTCTTTTGTTGAACGACGCATCATTTTTGGGAGGTCCGGCTCAAGTATACTCATCTAAAATCCTCCTTATCCGGATCACACAGGGACATACCGTCCTTACTAAAACACCCGCAGATGTCATGGCTTGCTCATTCAATAACTCAAACCCGAAGCAATACCGTGCTTTATCTCAAAATCTGTAAAAGATACCAGCCATTTACCTTTCACCGATCTGAATAAATGATGATTTCCCTCTTTTCCGATATACTCACAATGCGAATATCCCCAATTTCCAGTAATACCGTAAACTTTCCCCAACTCTATATTGACCATGTCATAAGCGTCATACCTGCCGTTTCTCAGACTCACATCTATCATCTCCCCCTGCCTTAAAATACGATTTGATCCTTAACTTATAAAATGCATACATCTCTTGATATCGGTCATTACGACTTCCTTACAATACCCCGTACTTTTCCGCCGCGCCGCGTATGTCGTTTTTAAGCTGCTCCGCAGTTTCATCACAAGAAATAACCGTATTCTGAAGAGTTTAAGAGAAAGAAACATTCCTCTGATAATCTTTAAAAGTAAACCTGTTAACAGGGAAAATCTGAGGGTACCACGCTCTAAGTTTTACTAATAACAAATCCATAACTTAACCAAAAAATATTCCAATAATTAAAAAAATAACCCCAAGAAACACAATTCCGCCAGCACACATCCCCTGAGCAAAAACAAAACAATCATAAAACAAAAACCCCAAAAAACTTACAAACATAGAAGATACTCCAGTTTCATAAATAAAGGATTCTATAGACGGATCACTTTCCCAAAATAGAGTTGCAAACCCTCCTAAAACTAAAGAAACTATCACGCTAAAAAGAACCCCTCTTAAACCCCATAAAGCTTCACGCTCTTCATAGGCTGCTTCAAGATCCTCATAAGACATATACTTGTCCTCAAAAGTTTCTTCGGGAGCAAGATCATAAGCGGGCTCGGTAACCTGCCCAGATTCCCGCTTCTTATATCTGCGTCTGCGCTTTCTGCTCATCTTATTAAAGAACGATGCCCTATTTTTGAAGGGTCATTCAGCGCAAGTATACTCATCTGAAATCCTCCTTATCTGTATTACGCCGGGATATACCGTCGCTGCGAAAACACACCGGGATACACCGACTCACTCAGTAACTCAAACCTTCAGCAATACCATGCTTTATCTCGAAATCTGTAAAAGATACCAGCCATTTACCTTCCACCGATCTAAATAAATGATACTTTCCTTCTTTTCCGATATACTCACATTTCGAATATCCCCAATCTCCGGTGATACCATAAACTTTCCTCAACTCTATATTGACCATACCATAACCGTCATACCTGCCATTTCTCCGACTCACATCTATCATCTCCCCCCTGCCTTAAAATACGATTTAATCCTCAATTTATAAACTGCATCTATCTCTTGATATCGGTCATAGCGACTTTCTTACAATACCCCATACTTTTCCGCCGCGCCGCGTATGTCGTTTTTAAGCTGCTCCGCGAGGCTGTCAGGGCTTAATATTCTGACGAAGCGAGCGTACTGCATGGCCCAGCAGCGCATCGCCTCCGGATTGACTGTCACGAAGGCCGTGATCTCGTCGTCAGACTCATTGGAAAAGCGAACGTTTTTGCCAAACCAGTCGATTATCTCGCTGATGATACATTTTTTCGCTCTGAAGGAGACCCTGGCGCATGATCCGGCATACATATAGATGTGCTCCGCCATGTGCTTCGGAAGGTCAAGGCCTTTTTTGAACTCCTGCAGCTCACGCATCGGCCGGGCCGGCGCGTCGAGCAATTCTATTCCTGTGATGCGGTCTATGCGGTAATGTGCGGCGTTATCGTGCCCCTCGTAATTGCAGATAAGATAATAACGCCCGTTCGTCGCCGCCATCTGATAGGGATTTACGACATATTTATGCGGTCTGCCGCTTTTATCGGCCCGCGGATGAAGTTTCCCGTCTATGCCGAAATCATTGTATATAAACCTGACCTTTCGCTTCTTTTCTATCGCCTCGTCGATGACCTCTATACTGCGGAAGAGCTCTTTGTTCTCCGGCATATCTTCCGGCAGACTGTGGATATGTTTCACTTTCGATTTAAAGTACTGATTGGAGAGGCACGTTATTCTTTCTATCAAAGATCTGCATTGCTTATACGGGATGTTTTTTGAGAAGAGCAGAGAGTCTATTATCATCCGCAGTTCCGCGTCCGAAAAATCTCTTTTAAGATACCAGTCCGTGCAGATCGCTTCTTCCTCCCCTCTTTCGTTTACGCGGATGTTTTCTCTGAATTTGACGTCATATCCCAGGTCGATCAGATTCATCAGGTTGCGCTTGACCGATTTTCTTTCAGCTTTTATTTCATAATCTTTTTCAAGTATCTCGACGATCTCTTTCTGGCTCAGACGATGCTCCGCGTCTGTGTAGTTTTTCAGGATGTCAAGAATATTTATTATCAGTGTTTTCTTTTGCGAACAAGCGTACATTTTCATCCTCCGTTAAATAAAAATTCCCGCCGCACGCGCCGGCGGCAAAGTATGCCGCCGCGCACACATTTTTCATTGCATTACGACGCTACGTCGCCGAAAAACCCAGCTTACAAAGCGATCTTCCTGTCTGCGGCAGCGTCATGTCAAAATCTTCAGGCAAAAGGGTTTCAAGTTCGGCTCTCGTTACTTTCAGCGGATCCATTCCGGCGATACGGCACGCCTGTTTCATCTTCGCCTTCTCAATGACGTTGCGTACATAACGTCCGTTGCCGAAATTTGGGACGAGACGCGCCTTTTCAAACATCGGCAGCAGAATGTCCTTGACCGGCGGAGCAAGTTTTGCCCCCTTGTCTTCGCAGATAAGCTCCGCTATCGAATACAGCTCCTCCGCGGAATAATCGGCAAACGGAACGTGAAAAGCGATACGCGATCTAAGGCCAGGGTTCCTTTCAAGAAAAAGTTCCATTTCGTCAGTATAACCGGCAAAGATGACGACGATATCTTCCCGCATGTTTTCCATCTCCTGCACGATCGTGTTTATCGCTTCATCACCGTACATACCGCTTTTATCATCGAGCAGGGAATAGGCTTCGTCGATGAAGAGTACGCCGCCCTTCGCCTGTTTGAACTTTTTGCGGACCATAGGGGCGGTCCAGCCGACAAACTGACCGACAAGATCGGCCCGTCCGACCTCGTATAAGCTCCCTTCCGACAAAACATCATTGTCCTTCATTATCTGTGCGAAGAGTCGGGCGACTGTCGTCTTGGCCGTGCCGGGGTTTCCTGTAAAAACCATATGCATCGGGCTGACGTCACTTTTTATGCCTGCTCTTTTAAAGAGATTCCGCGCTTTATGGCAGTCGATGGCCTGAGCTATGATGGACTTAGCCTCCGAAAGCCCTGTCATCTTTTGCAGCCGCTCATAGGCAGAGCCTTTCGGCTTGGCTTCCATTACGCTTTTACCGGCCGTAAAGAGATGAGCGTACTGCGGAAAAACATCTGTCCTGAGGCGAACGTCGTACCATTTGGTAAAATGGTTCTCGAGTTCCGAGAAAATAAAACTCTCCCCTCCGTTTCTCAGGATTCCGTACAGCTCATCATCCGGGGACAGATCCCGTTCCTGAGCCTTCCGTTCAAGATATTCCCTGGCCTTTTCTTCATTAACGGACTCTTCCATGATCTCCACGAACGTAAAATCGCCAAGATGTTTATAAACCGTTTTTTTCATTTTCTCGCAGCTTCTTGGCAGGCTTAAGATAGTCAGCACTTCGTTCTTACGGCTCTTTATGGCATTTTCATTTTTCCATAATAAGTTTGATACGCTGCGGACATACTCCCCGTCATCATCTTCAAAAGCCGACTCTAAACGCAGAACTATCGTGGAACAGCAGCCGCTGTCATAAAGCATTTTCAGACAGCGGACAGCTGAGTCATCGCCGTTGAAATAGAGTAGCTTGCCGTAACGCCGGCCCGAAAGCCTTTTGTTCTGATAGAGAGCAGACGTCAGAATAGAAACTATCCCGTTGCTGATAGACGTATTATCCGTCTGAATGATGTAGTGCACCGGTATTCCCTTCGGCGAGGTTTTTGCCGGGCCTGCGTAGATGCGTTCGAGCTCCGGCGTCAGCGTTTCTTCACAGAGCAGTTTCCTGCTTCTCTCTATCAGGGAATCTTTGCATACGTTATCCTCGACAAAGTACTCGTCAAACTGCTCTTCATACCCCACCAACACAGCAAGCTTAAAATATTTAAGCACTTCCGGCACGCGGCAGTATGAGCCGTGATACATAGACAACAGCGACCTGTAAGTGATCTCCTCACATTTCAGATCCGACATGTTTATCTCTATTGCACCACAGAACCCGGACAGCGCATTATCGATATCAACGCCGTCTTTTGCGATACAACCTGCCGTTATCTTGTCATGGTCCATTCTCTCTACGAAGAAATAAAACTCTTTACCGCACTTCTGAAAATAAATATCGCACTTCGGTATCAGCGCCCGCTCCTCATCCCTCCTCATGCCGTCTTCGACACATCGGTCTTTCATTGTGGCTTCGATGCGGTAAAATAACACTTTCACCACCTCCATGCACGCTTAATATAGCATAACTAATGGGATATTTTTGTCGCATTAAACATATCTCTATGGATTTTGCTTCAATCGGAATAAACTGAAATCCATATTTCTTCCTTGACACCGACAGCTATCCGCAATATATTGCGTTGTAATATAAAGCCGGTATGACAGAGTTGTTTTAAACACAGAAAAAAATGCTGCAAAAACAGGACAGACCATGTCAGCGCGAAAAAAGAGACGCATAATACTCTGCACGGCGTCCGGATCTTTGGAGGAAAAACATGAAAATGACAGGAGCTCAGATATTCCTTGAAATGCTAAGGCTTTACGAGGTAAGGCATGTTTTCGGTCTGCCCGGAGAGACCACGCTTGCTTTATACAAATACTGGACGCAGTGCCCCGATATCCGGCATATCCTGACGCATGACGAGCGCAGCGCGGCATTTATGGCGGAGGCATACGCGAAAGTCACCGGCAGGGTCGGCGTAAGCGAAGCTCCAAGCCCCGGCGGCGCGCATCCCGCTCCCGGCGTGCTTGAATCGCAGACGAGCGCAGTGCCGACGGTCTGTTTTACCTCGGATGTGCCGTGGAACAATGACAAGCGCAACATGCTCTCAGCATTCGATCAGAACGGGCTGTACCGCGCCATCACAAAGGAAAGCCTGATGGTCACAAAGGCAAAGGATCTTCCGTTCATAATCCGCCGCGCGTTCAGAACCGCAACGGCGGACAAGCCCGGCGCGGTGCATGTAAAGATCCCGATGGATGTGTTCAAGGAAGATACCGAAGTAACAGATCTTTACGCGGATCCCTGCGGCTCAAGATGGCCCGCGTGGCGTCCAGTTGCGGATTTTGGACAGATCGAAAAAGCGATAGACCTTCTTGCAGCGGCAAAAGCCCCTGTTATCGTCTGCGGCAAGGGCGCTCTTGATTCCGGCGCCGGAGAAGCGGTAACTAAGCTCGCAGAGATGCTTCAGATACCGATAGGCACCACGATGAGCGCAAAAGGCGCCATTTCGGAAGCTCATCCTCTTTCGATACGTGTAATCGGTTCAAGAGGCGGGACAAGCTTCTCAAATCAGTTCATAAAAGACGCAGACCTTGTCTTCTTTATCGGCTCAAACACAGATTCTGCCGGAACAGACGGATGGCAGCTTCCCAGCAGGACAGATCCGCCGAAGATCATTCATCTTGACATATCCGGCGTTGAGGCGGGGAACAATTATCCGCTGCAGGCGGTACTGGTCGGCGACGCTAAGGCGACGGTCGAATTTATGAACGAAAGAATAGTACAGAGAGGCGTCAGGTCCAAAGCGGAAAACGCCTGTAAAGTTGTACCGGCAATGAAAGCCCTTGACGATTATGCCGCTGAGCAGGAAAAGCTTGCGATGCAGAAAATAAACCCGCTTCGCCTCGTAAGGACGATACACAGCCTTATAAACGACGACGCCTATATAGTGCTGGAACCCAGCATAGGAAGCGTAACGGCCCTGGCATTCATGAAACAGACAAAGCCGGGCAGGAAATACATCACCAACTACTCGCACGGCGCACTCGGATACGCTGCCCCTGCAAGCCTTGCGGTCGCAGTCGCGCACCCGGAGGCGACTGTCGTTGCTGTGGACGGCGACGGCAGCTTCCACTTTGCCTGCGGAGAATTGGAAACTATCTCCCGCTGCAACGCAAACATCAAGCTGATCCTTTTAAGGAACGACGTCTTCGGCTGGATAAAAGGCGAAACAAGGCACGTCTATCACGCGCCGTTCTTCGCGACTAACTTTGACAAGACAGATTACTGCAAAGTCGCTGAAGGCTTCGGCCTCAAGGCATTCCGGGTAACAAAAGAAGAAGAACTGGAGCCCGTGCTCAAAGAGGCTTTCTCAACCAGCGGCCCGGTGCTTGTCGAAGTCGCCGTACCCGACGAGAGCAACGTCGTTCCGCCTGTGCCCAGATGGATACCGAGCGCGAAGGAAAACGACTGCCCGTTCTTCTATTGATCCCGTCAGACTATCGGTCACAGAAAAAGCCGCCGAAAGAGTGTGCGCCGGAGTGTTAAGGTGACATAACGTGAAGGACAGACTCGGACGGCAAACGAAACAGCGACCATGTGGAGAAATCCATGTGGTCGCTGTTTCGTTTGATTTTTCATGATGATTCAGGCCATCAAAAACGCATAACCAGTTGCTTTTATGAGTTTGATGTGCTATGCTATTATCGGAAAATTCAAATGGGAGGTTAAGGCATGAAAAATCGTGCAGGGAAAGCGGTGCAAAATCTCAGTGGGGAGTTTGCATACTCCTCGTTCTATCCGCAGCCGCTGCCTCCAAAACCAAATATTGAGATCGACGAAGAAATGCGCGAGCTCCTGATCGACGCGCACAAAAAGCTGGCGCTACTGGACGGCCTGTCTGACCGGATCCCGAACAAGGATCTGTTTATCTCCATGTATGTCCGAAAGGAGGCGCTGGTTTCCTCTCAGATCGAAGGGACACAGTGCACGCTGGAAGATGTGCTGAACCCGGAGATCGACGAGAACGCCAACGCGGATGTGTCCGACGTCGTTAACTACGTCCGGGCGATCAACTACGCCATCGAGCGTCTGAATGATCTTCCGCTGTGCAACCGTCTGATCCGCGAAACGCACATGGTGCTTATGAACAGCGTGCGCGGTGGCGATAAGACGCCCGGTGAGTTCCGAACATCTCAAAACTGGATTGGCGGAGCTGGCAGCACTCTGAAAAATGCCAGATACATCCCACCCAATCCGCAGGACATGATCGAGTGCATGTCGGATTTCGAGAAGTTCATGAACGAAGAAGACGGCATGGACCCGCTGATCAGGGCGGCGCTGCTGCATTACCAGTTCGAGACGATCCATCCCTTCCTTGATGGGAATGGGCGTGTCGGTCGGCTGCTGATCACGCTGTACCTGATCGGCGCAAACGTGATCTCCTCGCCGGTTCTTTACCTCTCCTGCTATCTGAAATCAAACCGGATCGAGTATTATGACCGGATGAGCGAAGTCCGCAGATCAGGTAACTACGAACAGTGGATCAAATTTTTCCTGCGCGGTGTAGCAGAAACCGCTAAGGACGCCACGGAGACCATTGACCGCCTGAATGCGCTGCATCAAAAGAACGAGGCAAAGCTGGCCGATGTCCCTACCCGTTCGCGGGAGAATATTATGAAGCTGCTTTCATACATCGAGCAGAATCCCATCATCGAGCGGGTAAAGACCGCCGCCGCGCTGGGGCTATCCAGGAACGGCTTGGCAAATTATATAGCCATACTCTGCAATAAGGATATCCTGAAATACTCCGCGAAATCCGGCAAGGCGCTGATCTTCACATATGAAGAGTATTTGTATATCCTGCGGAAGGATACGTAATCAGCCACCTTTTCGATATCTGATAATTGTCAATGTGATGGGGAGGCAAGCACATGGATTTCAACAAGAAGGATTTGTCCGAAGCCGACATCCGCACAAAGTTCATTACCCCAGCTATCGTCAAAGCCGGCTGGAGTTCCTTTTCTCAAATGCGGGAGGAATACCCCATCACAAAGGGACGCATTATTGCCCGTGGCAAAACATGCAGACGCGAGATGCCATTGAAGGCGGACTATGTCCTGTTCTACAAGCCCAATAAGCCCATCGCAATCGTTGAAGCGAAAGACAACAATCACACCGTTGGCGACGGCATGCAGCAGGCGTTGAATTATGCCAAGATGATGGACGTCCCGTTCGTGTTCTCATCCAACGGAGACGGTTTTGTCTTTCACAACAAATTCATTACCGAGGGCGATGTAGAGATCACACTGTCGCTGGATGAGTTCCCTTCGCCCGATACACTGTGGCGGATGTATCACGAGCAGGCGCATGTCAGTCCTTCGCAGGATCAGATCATTGATGAGCCGTATTATTCTGACAATCCGGACAAGCAGCCGCGCTATTACCAGATGAACGCCATTAACAAAACGGTGGAAGCGATTGCCAACGGTGAAAACCGTATTTTGCTCGTCATGGCAACTGGTACTGGCAAGACTTATACCGCGTTTCAGATCATCTGGCGGCTGTGGAAAGCGGGCATAAAGAAGCGCATCCTGTTCCTTGCAGACCGCTCAGCGCTGATCTCGCAGACATTTACCAACGATTTTGCACCGTTCAAGGATAAAATGACGTGGGTGACGAAGCAAAACTTTGATACTGCCCATGAAATTTACCTTGCCCTTTACCAAGGGTTGACCGGCGAAGACGATGATGCCAACAGCTTGTTCGAACAGTTCAGCCCCGGCTTTTTTGATCTCATTGTCGTGGACGAGTGCCACCGGGGCAGCGCGAAGGCGGACAACCAATGGCGCGAGGTGCTGGAGTATTTTACATCCGCAACGCAGATCGGCCTGACAGCGACACCGAAAGAAACGAATACAGTTTCCAACATCGATTACTTCGGCGAACCGATTTATACCTATTCCCTCAAGCAGGGCATCGACGACGGTTTCCTTGCTCCCTATCGCGTGATTCGGGTGTTCTTTGATCGAGATATCGAGGGATTCGTCCCCTATGAAGGACAGCTCGACGACAACGGCGAAGTGATCGACAACCGCGTTTACAATACAACCGATTTTGATAAAAACCTTGTGCTCGAAAAACGCACAAAGCTGGTGGCCAAAACCGTATCCGACTATCTGAAAAAGCATGACTGCCGGATGGACAAAGCCATCTTCTTTTGCGTGGATCAGGAGCACGCGGATCGGATGCGTCGGGCGCTGATCAATGAAAACGCAGATATGTGCGCAGTGGATGACCGCTACGTGATGCGGATCACGGCCAATGATGAAGAAGGCGTCAAGCAGCTCGACAATTTCCGCAATGTGGAGAGCCAGTATCCCGTGCTCGTTACGACATCAAAGCTGCTTTCCACCGGCGTAGACGTCCAGACGGTCAAATACATCGTCCTGGACTCCAACATCCGCTCTATGACCGAATTCAAGCAGATCATCGGGCGTGGCACCCGTGTGCGCGAAGATCTGGGGAAGCTGTACTTCACGATTTTCGATTTCCGCGATGTCACGCGACTGTTCCATGATCCCGACTTCGACGGGCCGATTGAGCAGCAGGATGATTACGAGCCGCATAAGCCCGGCCCCGGTCCGGAGGATCCGCCGAAGGTGTCGCCACAGGGTGGAGATAAGAAACCGAAATACGTTCTGGGCGATACGATGGTCACGGTGTCACAGAAGCATGTGCAGTATCTCGATAAGAACGGGAATCTGATCACTGAAAGCCTGATTGATTACACCAAGCGCAATGTCCGCAATCAGTATGCCTCTCTGGACGATTTCCTTTCCGCGTGGAACGATGCAGATCGGAAACAGGCAGTTTTAGACGAATTGGAGAAACGCGGTGTGTTCTTCGACGACCTTTGCGAAGAGACCGGAAAAGACCTTGACCCGTTCGACATGATTCTGCACATCGTGTTTGACCAGCCCCCGCTGACGCGGAAAGAACGCGCAGAGCATGTCCGTAAGAGGAACTACTTTACCAAATACGGCGAAAAGGCAGCAGAAATCCTCAATGAGCTACTGACGAAGTATGCCGACAGCGGACTGACCGATCTGGAAAACGTAGACGTGCTGAAGGTCGATCCCCTGAAAAAGTACGGCACCCAGGTTTATATCATCAATACCATCTTCGGCGGTATTGCAAAATACCGCAAGGCGATCAAAGAATTGGAGATGGCGATCTACGCTGCATAAAAGCAGGAGAATTACAAATGACAAGTCAAGAATTAGTAGATTCTTTTTGGACGCACTATATCATGCTCGAAAAAGAGTTCATGGCAACAACAGGATTCGTGAGAATCGACAACGACAATTTTTCTACTTACTCAGACGCTTATGCCAAATTGCTTCTTCATATAGGGAGCGAAGTAGATGTTGTCGCGAAAGAAACCTGTAAGCTAATCGATCCCGCATTTAGTGAAGAAACAATGGACAAATACCGTCTTACATTGTCCTCAGCTCCAGAGTTTATAAATGCGTCTGTCGAGCTAATAAACTATGGGGTCACGTTAAGTCCATGGAACGACGCAGAAACAGTATCTGCAGGAAATCCAGCACTCATTTGGTGGAAAGCATATAACAAAGTGAAGCACGAGAGAATGAGTGTGGTGACGATTGATGGCATCACAAAGGAAAGCTTTAAGTTTGCTAACCTTAAAAACACATTAACTGCGTTAGGTGCTCTTTACCATCTTATTCTTCATGCTTATTACTTAGCGTTGAAGAAAGAAGGTAAAAATACGGAAGTTCCGCTACCTGGGTCTCGGCTATATAAAATGAATGGTCTTGTCTGGAATAATGTTGTTTTTCCTTTTGATACCTGTTTCTACATTGACAACGGATGTTTGATAATGAAAACATCTACGATCCCATATTAAGGAGAAACTACTATGGCTATGTCCGCACTGATAAAATCGCTGGAAGACATCATGCGCAAGGATGCCGGTCTGAACGGCGACGCGCAGTATATTGAGCAGATCACGTGGTTACTGTTCCTGAAAGCCTTTGACGCAAAGGAAATGGAATGGGAGTTCCGCCCTGATTACCATGGCGTGATCCCGGAGGGGCTACGCTGGCGCGACTGGGCAGCGGATAAGGAAGGCATTACAGGTGACGCGCTTATCTCGTTTGTAGATATGCTTTTCTCCAAGCTCAAAAAGCTGGACACGTCTGATGGTGATATGCGCAAATACGTAGTGCGCAACGTGTTTGAAGACATTAACAACTACATGAAATCCGGTGTATATCTTCGCCAGCTCATTAACCGGATCAACGAAAAAGTTGATTTCATCGACGCAACGCAGAAGCACACTTTCAACGATCTGTATGAAGGCATGCTCAAAGACCTGCAAAGTGCCGGTCGCGCTGGGGAGTTTTATACCCCGCGCCCCGTCACAAACTTCATCGTAGAGAAGGTCGATCCGAAGCTCGGCGAAACCGTGCTCGATCCCGCCTGCGGTACGGGCGGTTTCCTTACCAGCACTATCGCGCACCTCGGCAGTGTGACGTCGATGGAGGAACTGGAAAAGCAGCAGACCACAATAAACGGGTGGGAAAAGAAGCCTCTGCCGTATCTGTTGGCTATGACCAACCTCATTCTGCATGATATTGAAGTGCCGCGAATCCGACATCAGAATTCCCTCAACCGCCCGCTTTCCGACTATTCCGCCAAAGACCGCGTGGATGTGATCGTTACCAATCCACCCTTCGGTGGCGCGGAGGATGCGGCGATCAAGCAGAACTTCCCGTCGGACATGCAGACCAGCGAGACAGCGGATCTGTTCATGGCGCTGATTATGAATCTGCTGAAAGATCGTGGGCGCTGCGGCGTGGTACTGCCAGACGGATTTATGTTCGGCGACGGCGTGAAAGCGACGATCAAAGAAAAGCTGCTCAAAGAATACGGGCTGCACACGATTATCCGTCTGCCGCAGGTCTTCAAGCCTTACGCCAGCGTCAACACAAATCTGCTGTTCTTCCAGAAGGGTGTGACAAGTCGAGGCGTGTGGTTCTATCGGCTTGATTACCCGGAGGGTGTCAAAAGCTTTACCAAAACCAAGCCAATACAGGATAAACATTTTGATCCCGTGCGGGAATGGTGGGCGGATAAGCAGCCCGTCGTCGTGGACGGGTTTGATAAGGCACGCTTTTTTACTGTGGAAGAATTGCGCGATTTGAACTTTGATTTTGATAAGTGCTGCCCCTTCCCCCATGAGGAAGAGGAGATTCTCGAGCCTGGTGATTTGATCGCACGCTATCAAGCAGAACGTAGCGAACTGAACGCAAATATTGACCGTATCCTGTCAACCATTACGGCAAAACTGGAGGGCAACGAATGACCGCTCAGGATTTAAAAAACGCCATACTTCAGCTTGCCGTTCAGGGAAAACTGGTGCCGCAAAATCCGAACGATGAACCAGCGTCGGAACTGCTGAAACGGATCAAAGCGGAAAAAGAACAGTTTACAAAAGAGGGCAAGATCAAAAAAGAAAAACCACTTTCTCCGATTACTGATGATGAAATACCTTTTGATATTCCTGAGAGTTGGGAGTGGGTTCGTGTTGCAGATATTTCTTCTATTACCGCAGGTGGGACACCTTCCAGAACTAATTCACTGTTTTGGAATGGGAGTATTCCATGGGTAAAAATAAGCGATATTTCATCGAAATATGTAACAGAAACAGAAGAAAGAATAACGGAAGCAGGATTGAACAGTTCTTCTGCCAAGATTTTTCCTAAAGGGACGCTACTATATACGATTTTTGCCACCATTGGAACTGTCGGAATACTAAGCATTGATGCGGCAACAAATCAAGCAATTGCAGGTATAACTTTTTTGGGCGAATACAATCTTGATTATCTGTATTATATTCTTATTGGTCTAAAAGACATTTTCGTTGCAAAAGGCAAGGGAATGGCGCAGATGAACATAAATCAAACGATACTCAAGAATACACCAATTCCACTTCCGCCGCTCGCCGAGCAGAAACGCATCGTTGCTAGGATCGAAGAGCTGATGCCGCTGGTGGAGGAATACGGCGAAGCGGAGGAAAGGCTGACCGAGCTGAATGCCACATTCCCGGACAAACTCCGCAAATCCATTTTGCAACAGGCAATTCAGGGAAAACTCACCGAGCGCGATCCTGCCGACGAGCCCGCCTCAGAGCTTCTGAAACGCATCCGAACCGAAAAAGAGAGGCTTATCAAAGAAGGCAAGATCAGAAAAGAAAAAGCCCTACCACCTATCACGGAAGATGAGACGTCGTTTGAGATTCCGGATAATTGGAGCTGGGTTAGGTTAAGTGAAATATGTAATATTTCTGATGGAACACACCAAACACCGCATTACGTTGATCATGGTGTTCCATTTATCTCAGCCCAGAATATAAAACCATATAGGTTTATCCCGGAAATACATCGAGATGTTTCTGAAAAGGATTATTTAGAGTACAATAAGGTTGTCGCGCCAGAAATGGGCGATATTCTAATGACGCGAGTTGGTGCAGGCATTGGCGAAGCAGCTATCATAGATCAGGATTTCAAGTTTTCAATTTACGTTAGCTTAACTCTCATCAAGCGGTACGGAAATGAACTCAATATGGAATACCTGTTGCATGTGCTGAATTCTCCGCAGGGAAGAAAGCTTGCTGAAAAGAAGACTCTTGGGAAAGGTGCCTCGCAGGGGAATCTGAATCTTGTATTTATTAGAGAGTTCGTGCTTCCCGTTCCTCCACTCGCCGAGCAAAAGCGCATTGTTGACCGTGTAAACGAACTCCTCGCCGTTTGCGATGAATTGAAATGAGGCGCTCTATGGAATTGGGGTTTAGTGGGCTAAATCGCTCTTTTATAAATAGTGCATCCGCTTTGGCAGAGTTTAACCGCCATCAAGAGGAATCTCTGCGTGCTGTCGAGCAGGCAAATCAAGAGAGAATCGAGAGAGAAGAAAAAATGGTCGCTGGGGCAGAGGCGAGCATTGCGCAAAAAGAGCTTCTGGAACAACAAGTGGAGATAATCCAAAAGCAAAACGAGCTCCTGTCGGACAATTACTCAAAGCTAAAAGAAATGTATGATGCTCAAGTTGAAGCAAATAAAGAAGCAAAAGAGGAATTGAAGCGGAGCAAGCGGTTTAACATCATTATGATGATAATTTCTATCATGGCAATGTTAGCTGCGGTTGCCGGCCCGATTGTTACGATTTTAGTTAGTCGATAATGGTTTTTTCCTGATGCGGCTAAGGTCATTGTCATCAAAAACTAACGAATTCACTTGACTTCCACTATTAATCTCATAGCACCGCTCCTGTCCATTGCCATGCAACTACACATCGTTGATCATGAAAACAAACTCTACGCCGAGTGCGATGAGCTAAAAAATTCAAGGAGATTGCTAATGAAAAAGAATGATATGTTTAAACACATTGTAGCAATAAGGACTGCTAAAAACAACAATGTGATCGGAGGAACGGGATTCTTCGTTAAAACAGAAGATAAAAAGATCTTCTTGGTAACAGCAAATCATGTGGCAAGAGATACAACCATTAATACTGATATTTGGGTGAGAAATATGGCGACAGGGCTCCCGTTCGCATTTAAGATTAATCAGCTAAACAAAATGGTGATGTGGCTGTATCACCCAATTGCCGATATTGCAATATTAGAGGTCGAGCCAAACGAAAAACTCGACTTATCGCTATATGTTCTGTCGATCTCGTTATTTGAGAAAAGCTTTACGACTGTCCCAGAGCGAGAATCTATCGTTACTATGTATGGCATGCCTGATATCTATACAGATTTAGAGTTTGCCCCATTCACATGTGATAGTTATCCCGCTTCAAATCTTTGGGTATCTTACTTTGATGTTACAGGTAGTCAATATAAATGCTTTATGTTGGACAAGCCCTCAACTCAAGGATTCAGCGGTGGACCAGTTATCAGTTTTGCAAAGGCTGACGCGCCAATATGCTATGGCATTATTCATGGTACTCGACAGGACAATACCGGAGGGAAACTTGCTATTGTCGTACATAGCGCATATCTCTTTGAGTTGATTGAGTATGCAAAGAACACCTGAATGAGGGAATCGAGTAGTTTTTCTTGATTGGTTTTATCCATATCGTGTGCAAATATACAATTGCGGATGTAGAAAGCAGCGTGGCAGAGGTGTGTTGGTGAGCAACTATTTTGTTTTCACAGATGAAGCTGGTGCATACCAACGCCACCCTAGTGATGCTCATATCAAAAGCCATCCGTTTTACATACGTTCGAACGTTATAATGTCAATCGATGATTATCGCCAGTATCAGATCGACATGCAGCGCATCAGCGGTGAATATGAAATCCCCTTTGATGAGGAAATCAAATGGTCGGATCTGTGGAGCAAAACGAAAGGCAACCCGCGAAATGATTTGATTGCACGGATGCCGTTGAATCGCCTTGAATATTCCGGGGTGGCAGAGCCACCCAATCCGGTGAAATAGAGCCACCGATTCCGTTGTGTAGAGCCAGTGCTCCGACCTCGGGAGCCACCCGTATTTTGCAGGGTGGCTCCGTTGCCGCTGTTTCTAAAAAACTAAAACTTCCCACACCCAAAAGGTGTGCTGAACCTTGAAAACTCAATAATGCAGGCAATATAAAAGGCATAGACGCTATCCTTTGGTATAATTGAATTATCCACAAAACAAACATACAAAAGGAGCCTTCTATGCCGAATTCAATTCTACCACAGGACAGGGACGGACAGAATCTTTTTAACGCAATTTCTTCTTTTTTCTCCACATTCAAAGTCGGAGATCTTCTTCGCAAATGCAACGCGCGGAAAGAAAAAGGCGTTCCGGTAAC
>JAFYJW010000072.1 GCA_017537925.1 Synergistes sp.
GAAGTGGGGTATATGTTGGTACAGTCTTACGGAAATGGCTGTCAGCTTATAAGCGCCGAAGCGCAGGTCTCATATGAAAGGATGCGTTCATGCCGGTGATATATTCCGTATTTTCCGCTTTGAGGCTCTCTGTCATGTCCGTGCGTCGCATCTCTTTACCGGGTAAATATACAGCACATATATGAGGATTTTATGAGGCGTGTATGTAAATTTCAGGAAGAAGCCAGGCTCACTGCATGGAAAAGCCGGCCCGAAGGCCGGCTCAGATACTTCTTCTGAAATATGCGCCGCGCTTCGCGCATATTTCGCTATGCCATTGTTATTACAGTTCCCGTTTTGCCTTCAAGCGCATCTATCGCCTTTGACAGCGACGTGATTATGGCCTTTTTGCCAGGGAAGCGGCGAGCGAACTTAATAGCCGCCATGACCTTGGGCTCCATGCTGCCCGCGCCGAACTGCCCTTCTTCCATATATCTGATCGCATCCTGCACCCTGATATGCTCAAGCGCTTTCTGATCGGGGCGGCCAAAGTTGATATAGACATTTTCGACCTCGGTCAGTATGAGCAGGATATCGGTCTCCATATCTTCGGCAAGGCGTTCTGCGGCAAGGTCTTTATCTATGACCGCGGCTACGCCTGTCAGGGAGCCGTCCATATTCTCTATCACAGGGATGCCCCCGCCGCCCGCAGTGACCACTATCGTCGTGTCCCACAGACGCTTTACGGAATCCAGCTCCACTATCCTCTTGGGCTTCGGCGAAGGCACGACGCGGCGCCATCCGCGCCCGGAATCTTCTTTCATCGTCCAGCCGTTTTCTTTAGAGAGCTTTTCTGCCTCTTCCGCGTCGTAAAAGCGTCCCACAGGCTTCGTGGGCTTCTGAAACGCGGGATCGTTCTCATCGACTATGACCTGAGTGACTATCGTGACTACGGGGATGCTCCTGTTTCTGTTCCTGAGAGCGTCGCGCAGGCTCTGCTGAATCTGATAGCCTATATAGCCCTCGGTCATAGCGCCGCAGCAGTCGAAAGGAATCGCCGGAAGCTGATCCGGCTGAGCGGCGGCCGCGATCTCCTGCTGGAGGACAAGACGGCCTACCTGCGGCCCGTTTCCGTGAACTACTGCCATCTCAAAACCGCTGCAGCTGATTTCGGCAAGGCTCTCACATGTTTTCTTGACAACGCGCAGCTGCTCTTCGGCAGTAGGAGGCGTGCCGGCCTCCATAAGGGCATTTCCTCCAAGCGCTATAACTACCTTTGTTGCTCTGGAACCGCTCTGGGCAGAGGCTATTGTATGCGGGACCATATTATCGCTCTCCTTCACACTGATTATTTGGCTGTCGATGGATTACTGTGTGCAGGAGTATTATAAACCTTAAGCACAAAAAAGTTCAATAATAATTTTTCACACGGCCAGCAGTATGCGCTGTACCGGCAGATCTGTCTGATTCAGGGCGGATCAATAATAAATTTTTTTGATATACAGGGTCAATTCAGACCATGTGAAGGATGTTTGCCCACACCGGTATGGCGAATATGCACATGATAGTAGTTGACGCGACGAGGTCGGCCGCATAGTCTCCGTCCATGCCCATGCCGCGCGCCAATATGAAACAGTTGACCGCGGTCGGCATCGCGCTCATCATTACCGTGACCTTCAGCATATTCTCAGATACGGGGAAAAAGCAGAACAGAAGATACATAAGCGCAGGATTCAGCGCCAGCTTCACGAGCATGTCAAACCATGTTCTGCGTATTATACCGGCAAAAGCTCCCAGGTTAGAAAGGTCAAGCGAGCCTCCGAGAGCAAGAAGGGCTACCGCTGTAGCTGCATTGCCCATCAGCTTCAGGGTCTCATCAATTACAAAATGTATATGAATTCCGGATAAGGCAAATACGACGCCGGCTGAACACGACAGAATCAGCGGGTTTGTGGCAAGTCTCTTCAGAATGGTAATTATCCCTTTCGCTGACATCCTGCCGTGCATAATTATCTCGCCTGCCGCAACGGAAAGCAGCTGGAATGATACTGCGGTAACGGCAAGGTAGACCGCTGCCTCGCTCATCCCGCTGCTTCCCATCGAAAGCTGTATTACAGGAAGGCCGAGATAAACGTTGTTCCCCCTGAAAGAGGCAAAAACCGACGTGGC
Source organism: Synergistes sp. (assembly GCA_017537925.1). GTDB lineage: Bacteria > Synergistota > Synergistia > Synergistales > Synergistaceae > Synergistes. Next base: position 2,149 of record JAFYJW010000072.1, read on the forward strand.
GGTGCGTCTAAGATCCCCTTTGTGTATAAAAAAACGGGCTGAGATATAGGCAAAAAGCATCGTCAAAAGGAAACAGATCGTCGTAGCGTAAAAAAGATTAGTCTGGGAGAGAGCGCTGCGACCCGCAAGGTAGGAAGTCCGGAAAAGAAGGGGCGGAAGGATCACATAAAAGAGCGTCCTCATAAGCGCCGCTATATCATCGGCGGAATAAAACCCGTACGCACGGAGCCGGTTGCCTATAACGATTATTATCAACAGCGGCAGAACAAGAAATATCCCCAGCATCGAGCCATCCCCTTATCATATGTCATCTAAGTATTATAGCCCATGCCGCACCTGCCATGACATAAAAATAACGGCGCTTACCGTTTGCCTTACGGCAGAAATCATTACGGATACGCCCAAAAATTGCAGGTATGACGCGCATGGAGAAGTCTGATATTCTATACTTATATCGGCCGGCCGGCAATATTTTTGAACGGAGATGCAAAAATGGATCAAAACAGTGTGATCGTAAAAAAAGAAGATAAGACGGCATGGGTGACGATGAACAGGCCGGAAGCGCTTAATTCTCTTGCGCCTGAGCTATGTTCCGCGCTTGTGGAAACGCTTGCCGAATGCGAGGCGGACAGCGGCATACGTGCCGTAGTGCTTTCAGGGAACGGAAAAGCCTTCTGCGCCGGCGGCGACCTGCGTACTATCGCAGCGTTGGGCGGTATTGAAGAAGCACGCGGATATGTCCGCTCGGCCGGAATGATCACCTCGGCCATCATGCGCTCAAAAAAGCCGTATATAGCAATGGTTGGCGGAGCTGCCGCAGGCGCGGGCTTCAATATTGCTCTTGCATGCGATTTCATCTGCGCCTCATCCAACGCTAAATTCTCACAGGCTTTCTGCTCCGTCGGCCTGATATCCGACTGCGGAGGCAGCCTGCTGCTGCGCCGCGAGGTCGGAACGCGCGCAGCGAAGGCACTTATGTTCCTTCCGCGCACACTTTCGGCTGACGACGCGATGCGGCTCGGCCTGCTCTTCAGCCTTACTGCGCCGGAAAAGCTGTACGAAACAGCGGCTGCGCTTGCGTCGGAGCTGGCGGCTCAGCCGCCGATCGCGCTTGCTCAAATGAAGAAACTGCAGAACGAAACAGAAGCGATAGAAGAGATACTGCGCAAAGAAGAGGAGATACAGGCCCGGCTGATGATCGGCGAGGACTGCAGGGAGGGCATAAAAGCATTTTTTGAAAAGCGCCGTCCCATATTCAGCGGAAAAAGCTGAAGACAACGCATAAAGGGGCGTTATCTGCTTTATCTGCTTCAGCACATCGTGCAGCATATGTGCGGCGGACTGTCAGATCAGACGGCGGACAGCGGGGGCTCCGGGACAACAGCAGTTTTAAGGCCTGCTATACGCTATAATAGCGGAAGGAACATACGCACCCGCTGTAAGAGCAGAGAGTTTGATATTCTGCCTGGACTGACTGCCCCGAAAGGCGGAAACGAAACTGAAAATAATCAGAAAAGTATCATATGCGGCATTACTATCACTTACAGCGTTGCTTGCGTTTTTTGCGCTTTCGGCCGCAGCCGCTCCCCGGCTGCGCTATTACGGCGTGGACGCAGGCCAGGGAGACTGTTCGCTTTTTATACTGCCAGGAGGGGAAACTATCGTTATCGACGCAGGCCCCGAAAAGACCGCGCGGCGGACAGTGCGGTATATCAAGTCATGCGGGGTCAAAAAGATCGACCTGCTTGTCGCAACGCATCCCCACGAAGACCATATAGGCGGCATGAGGGCGCTTTTAGCGGCGTTCCCGGTGGGTACGATATGGGACAGCGGCTTCAGTTACGGCTCTTTTATACAGGAAAGATTCTACCGTGATATAAAAAAGAGAAACATCCTGTTCAAGACGGTAAAGCGCGGAGATACGGCAAGGCTGGGCAACGTGAATCTGCAGGTACTGGCCCCGGCGCGTCTGATCACAGGCACAAGAAGCGATGCAAACAACAACAGCATAGTCCTGCTTATTACTTACGGGAACATTTCATTTCTGATGACCGGAGACATGGAGCGCGAGGAGTATGCATCGATACGCCCGCTGCCGGGGGCTACGGTGCTTAAAGCTGCTCATCACGGCAGCAGCAGCGGCATGGGCAGACAGCTTATGCGCGACGTTTCTCCGGAGATCGTGGTTCTGAACTATGAGAAAGAGAACAGCTACGGATACCCGCACAAAGAGACGGTAGCGGAAATAAGGCGTTCGGGAGCAAGGCGTTTCGATACCGCAGACGGCGCGGTCAGGCTGTATACAGACGGCACGTCTTTGATTTTCGACGGGAAGAGGGAAATAAAATGACGGAAATGCGCATGGCAAAAACAACGGTCCTTTTCGTCGATGCCGTAAACGGCGGCACGGCAAGACTACTGCCGAAGGAGGGCACGGCTTTTGACTTTCCTTTGAGATTTCTGCCGGAAGGCATACGCGAGGGAGCGTGCATAAAGTTCACCGCTGCGCTGCAGGACAATAAAGAAAGACGCAGCAAGACCGACGATCTTCTTCTTAGCCTGGATAATAAAGAATAAAACGAAAACCGCAGCTGGATTTCAGATGGGGCTGTGAAAGAGTTTCTGTAAACAGGTTTCCTGTGATACCGGTTTTTCCCGGCAGCCAGGGGAATCGGCCGCCCGGTCTGCCGCACGGCTGATTATCATATGAATCATAACTGACGTTATATGAACAGCGGACGGAGCCCTCCGTCCGCTGTAGTTCTTCATTATTTTAATCAGCAAATCCGGCTGCAGCGTGAATTTTGGAACGATCAGCCGCTATGCTTTCCGCCGTTTTATAAAAACGCCGCCGGAACGGTTATAAACTGTTTTAAGCTTCTTCTTTTTTTTTCGCGCGCTCTTCACGCATCGCGTATTTCTTCGCGTGCGGATCGCCGCAGGTAGGCACTATGCAGAAGAATTCGAGCGGGATATCCGCGTCGTTCTTATATTCGTGAACAAGACCGCCGGGGACTCTTGTCCAGTAACCTGTCTTCATCTGATACGGCACTCTTTTGCCGGCTTCCTCTTCAACTTCCACTACTCCGTCCCCGGAAAGCGTGAACATCAGATGATCCCAGTCGTGGACGTGCGCAGGAATCGATTTGTGCGGCGGGAGAATGAAGTGACGCATCACATAATCTTTCCAGAACCTGTCGGGACCGAAAAGCGTCCTTTTTTGGATATCGGGGGCAAGCGCCGAAGCGTTCTGCAGCGGCAGCTCATATATCGAACCGTAGTATTTTCCTTCGCTCATTGGACAGTTCCTCCCTTGTCTGTTTGCGTTGCAGTACAAGTCTATCATGAAAAGGCAGGGGCCGGCATGAAAATATTCATGCCGGCCTCCTCAGTTAGCTTTTAATTTACGCCTGGATATTACTTCTTTTCCTCAAGAGCGGCTTTGATTCTTGCCGGGATGGCAGGAATTGTCTTCACGCGGGCTCCGCAGGCGGAGTATATCGCGTTGCATACCGCTGCGTGCGGTCCGGAAAGCGGCATCTCGCCTGTTCCTGAAGCGCCGAACGGTCCGAGAGGACGCGGCACTTCTGAGTGGATCAGCGTGAGGTCGTCTGTAATATCTTTGATGTACGGGAAGCCCATCGTTACGAAGTTGTTGTACTTCGACTCGTCAAGGAAGTCCTCGGAAAGCGCAAGCCCGATGCCCTGCGCAACTCCGCCGTACTGCTGGCCGTCAACGACGAGGTAGTTGTTGATGACTCCAACGTCGCCGACAAGGACGAACTTCTCGCAGTGCGCCTTGAATGTCTTCATATCAACGGAGACCATCGCGAGGTTGACGGCAAACATATGGAATCCGAACGGGATACCTTTACCGCTGTCTTTGTCGTTGCCGCAGCAGCTCTCTACAGTACCGTCCCTGTGCAGTATCTGCGCTTTGAAGTTGCCTTCATAGAATGTCGGTATGCCTTCGGCTTTCATTTCCGCGTATGTGCGGTATGTGCCGTCCGGCTTGCGCATCGCATCAAGAAGCTTTTTGCAGCTGTCGACTATCGCGTTGCCGGTCATCGTCTGAGAGCGGCTTGCCGCGGCTGCGCCGCTGTTCGGGCAGCGTGCGGTGTCGTTCATGAAGAGCTTTATCTGATCGGGGGCGAGTCCCAGCGGTTTGAGCGCTTCATGCGCCGTACCGAGCGTACCCATGTCGGCTCCCTGTCCGTGATCTTCCCATGTGTTGAAGATCATTACGCTTCCGTCTTCAAGCAGTTCTATATTGCTGTTGGACTCGTCCGCTCCGTCGTCGTTGGCGTTGTAGATGCTGACCGAAACGCCGACGCCGTATTTCTTTTCGGGCGTCGAAAGCTCCTTAGCTTTCTTTTTCATTTCCTCATATATCGGACGCGCCTTTTTCATCATGTCGGGCAGCGGGAATACTTCCGGCGCATAGCCTGACGGGAACTGTCCGCGCGGATTCTCCGTGAACGGCTCCCATTCGAGCAGGTTCTGCTCGCGGAAATCGAACGGATCCATGCCGCATTCGTACGCAAGCATATCCATAGCCGTTTCGGTGCCCCAGTATATCTGCGGCGAGCCGTAAGCGCGGAAAGCGGAGCTCCAGCGGTGGTTGGTCCATACAGTGTATGCGGTTACGCGCATATTGTCATACGCATAGGGCGAGAAGAAGAACTGACCGCTCTTGTTCGTGAGGTCGTTCGCGGATTCGCTGCACGGACCGTGGTCGATCCAGCACTTGCTCTCTACTCCTATCAGCTTGCCCTTTTCGTCCGCGCCCGCTCTGATGTGCATGAACGACGGCGAGCGCTTCGGGGTGCGCTGGTTGTGCTCTTTCATGTTGACGCGCATGTATACCGGGCGTCCGGTGGCCATCAGCGCTACTGCAAGATACTGTTCGTTCGTGACAGTCGTCTTGTAGCCGAAGGAGGCGCCCATGTTGTTTTCGATTATGCGGATCTTCGACGGCGGAAGTCCGAGACCGCGTGCAAGCTTGACTATCGCGAAGTAGATAGCGCAGGATTTGGAGTGGATCGTAACGCGTCCCTCTTCGTCGTAGTACGCATATCCGCAGTCGGCCTCAAGAACCATATGCGGCTGGCGCGAGCTGTAGAACTCATCGTCCACCTTATGCGGGGCATTCGTGATCATGTCATGCGGATCCTCGCCCTTGACGAAGCAGCGCTTGTTCCATGCGTTCGGCATACCGTCGATGCCAGGGCAGTCGTCGAATACGCTGACCGCATCCGGCTTGATGGCGTCGCGGACGTCGACGAGCTCAGGCAGCGGCTCATAGTCGACCTTGACCTTCTGTGCAGCGGCGCGAGCATGCTCTTCGTTGTCGGCTACTACTACCGCTACGATATCGCCCCACTGACGGATCTTGTCGCCCTCTTCGACCATTATGCGGCGCTCCCAGCCGTCGGTGACGGCGGAATCACATCCTACCTGGCCGCGGAGGCGGTTTGTGCCCTTGACGTCTTTATATGTGCAGACCTTGACGACGCCTTCGCACTTCTCTGCTTCGCTTATGTCGATCTTGTTGACCTTTGCGTGGCGCACGCCCTCAAGAGCATACGGATATGCGAAGAGGAACTCCTCCGGGAGCTTCAGGCGATCGTCGTCGCCGAAATCCCAAAGTCCTGTAGCTTTGAATACCGCGCTCGGACGCGGATAGCTGGAGTTCCAGATCTTGTCGCCGGGTTTGTACATTTTGGCGAGATCTTCGATCTTTTCTTCGCCGCGCAGTATCGCAGCAGCCTTCATCACCGCGTCGACTATCTGCTTGTAGCCGGTGCAGCGGCAGGCCATCCAGTTCTTCGCAAAGAATTCGCGAACTTCTTCGCGGGTCGGGTTTTTGTTCTCGTCAAGCAGCGCCTTGCCGCACATGATGAAGCCGGGTGTGCAGAAGCCGCACTGGATAGCGCCGCAGACTATCATAGCCCACTGCAGGGCGTGCAGGTTGGCCGGTGTGCCGACGCCTTCGATCGTAGTGATCTCGGAGAACTCGGGAACGTTCTTCCAGCGCGTGATGCACGCGCGGACGACCTTGCCGTTCAGGATGACGTTGCAGACGCCGCACTGACCGCAGTTGCAGCCGCGCTTTGTGCCCGTCATCTTCAGCTGTTCGCGCAGAACGGTCAGCAGCGTCACATCGGGTTTGCCGATAACTCTGCGGGGAACGCCGTTGATCGAAAGCTTCTTAACGACATAGCTTCCTTTGAGCTGCTCTTCTGTCATTTCCTTTGCCATTTGAAAACTCCTCTCGAAATAATTTGTAGTGCCGGATTTTCAAAGCTTTTTTGTGCAACATTGTTGCAACAATAGTCTATAATCTTTATATAAATAGTACTTAAGTTCACATCGCCAGACAACTTTTAGGTATGAAAAGAAACTTTATGCGCTTTTTATTTATATTTATGCTCTATAAAATTCACACACAAGTAAATTCACAAAAAAAAATGAGGCTCTGTTTCTCTTGCCTCATTTTCCCTGCTTTTTCTGTTTTATTATCTGCAAAAAATCTACAAAAGAGCCATTCTGTAACGCTTTTCCGGCCTTCCTACGCGCCTGTAAGCATATTCCACCGCCACACGCTCGCTCATTGTCAGAAATTCAAGATAGCGGCGCGCGGTCGAACGTGATATCCCCAGTTTCTCGCCGACCTCTTCGGCCGAAAAAGCCGCGTCGTGTTCTTTAAGGAATGTTTCTACATCGTTCAGACACTTCAGCTGCAGCCCTTTCGGTATCGAACGGTTGCTGTTCCACGAAGGTTCCCTGCTCTTCATGGCAAGAAGGGTGTCCAGGTCTTCCTGTCTCCACGGACGAGTTCTTCCTGTAAGCGAATGATGATATATCTGATAATTTTTCAGCGCGGTACGCAGGCGGTCAAAAGAAAACGGCTTGACCAAAAATTCAAAAACGCCTGCGCAGACGGCTTTGCGCACAAGCGCGGGATTCTCTCCCGACGAAACGACTATGTAATCTGTGTGGGGGTACGATCTGCGCAGTTCATCGAGGTGGGCCATCGCGTCGAAATCTTTCATGAAGAGATCAAGCAGAACAAGATCGACGTCGACGCATTTCATGGCATCAAACAGCTCTGCGCCCGTCGCGGCGCACTTCAAAAGGGTAAAGGCGCTGTCATTTATGACTATGTCTGAATACAGCTTCTGCAGCAACGGATCGGACTCTGCTATCAGGACCTTGAGACTCTGCATCTTCACTCATCCTCTCTCCACCGATACGCCAACGGATGCGGAAGAATCGGCGAAAAGAGAGCTTCGCGAAGACCACAGAAATATTACTCTGCCAATCCTTCCCCTTTCCAAAACGGGAGGCGCCTTCGTTTCCAAAGACACCCATTGGTCTTGCTCCGTAATATAAATATCCGCAGGAGTTTCGACTCGGGGATTTATTCTTTTTATTTCAATTAAAATTATAGCAAAACAGGCCTTCAAGTCAAGAAAATTTCGATTTTTCGTCCTTTTTTACCATGTGCGTCATTCTCTGCCATGGCTGCAAAAGGAGAAACGGTTCTCAAAAAATGAAACTATCTTCGGTGCTGAAGGTCGGAATGACTAAAGTGGGCGGACAGCGGTTTTTACTGCGGTAAACCATCTGTCGTCTTCGCCCTGTCCGGAGAAGTAGAGCTTATATATGCCCTTTTCGTCTTTTATCAGAGAGCCTTTGTAGAGGCTTTTTTTGCAGAATGAATATTTTCCTGCCTCAAAAATATCGCCTGTCACGTTCCAGACAGTCCCTCCGTCTCTGCTCGATGCAAAGGCTATGCCTCTGCCTGACCTGTAATTCCCGGCATGCTGCCAGCAGAGCGTCATAATAAGCTCCTCTGAGTCTCTTTCTGTTATGTCTATATGCCAGGGTTCCGTACCCTGAGGCAGGCCGCGTATCTCTGCCGGCACTGCGCCGCTCCATTTGTCAACGCTGCCGCCTGCGGCTCTCATAACGGAAAAGACCCCGTCTTTTCCGTTAACGTACCAAAGCAGATACTCTCCCTCTTTTTTTATCAGAGCGGGAGACATTATGACAGCAAGGTCCCTGCGGTCATGGAATTCCGTCATAATAACGGAGGGGCGGCTCCAATTGACGCAGTCATCCGTCTCCGTAAGAAGGAGCTGTACCGAGGCGCCCTTTCCCATATATTCGGTGCGGCGGTAGATCATGATAACTTTGCCGTTCTCATAATGCAGCATGGGATCCGAGTTATAACCGACCCAAGAGGACGGAGGAGCTATGACGGGAGACTTTCCCCCCTGCGGGATGCGCCATTTCTCTCCGTCGTCGCTCACAAGAAATTCGGGGTTTTCAAAATATTCTATGCCGCGCGGCAGCGGAGTGAGGGCCATAATGTAACGCCATCCGCCCTTTCCCGCTCCTTCCGGGATATACCTTACGCACGGGTGTACACACTCGCCGAAGCCGGACGTACATGAAAGATCAAGTATGCGGATATTCTGCGGCAGGTCCTCCGCGTAAGGCAGCGGGTTGCCGCAGGAATAGAGCCTGCGCGCAAGCTCATGCTGGTTTTTGTTCCAGAGTTTCTTAAGATGCCAGGAAACGCTCCGCGGGAAAAACGGCCATCTGACAGCCGCCTGCATTCCTATACGCAGCAGCTCGCGCTTTACTTTGTTCATTTGGCTTTTCCCTTCAGGCTGGCAAGACGTTCATAGATCTCAACGGTATCTGCCGCAACTGTGTCAAGCGAAAAACGCGATGCGCTCTTCACCGCTTCCCGCGAAAAAACAGGAAGCATTTCCCTGCGGGCAAGCAGCGAGAGCAGCTTTTCGGCAAGGAGCTCTGCGTCGCCCGGCTCGTAAAGCACGCCGTTTACACCGTCCGTCACAAGCTCAGGAGAACCGCCGATGCATGTGGCAACAGCGGGAAGCCCGCTTGCCACCGCTTCGAGCAGCATCACGCTGAACCCCTCCGGAAGCTCTGATGGGGAAACAAATATATCCGCGCCGCACAGCCAGTCTTTGATGTTTTCCACATAACCGGCAAATACGACGCTGCCGCTCACGCCTAAACGTGAAACTTCCTCTTTCATCGCGGCCATATGCGGACCGTCTCCGATAAGCCACAGAGCTGTATCGGCGTCCGGGCCTGATCTTTCCCGAAGAATGGAATAGGCCTCGATCAGACGCTCAAAACCCTTTCCGTCGTCAAAGCGCCCTCCTGCGGCTATCACAACGGTCTTTTCCCCGGCCGAATTACCGTCACGCATCTTGCGCCGCATAGGTTCGTTCCTGCGGAAAGCGGATATGTCTATCGGGTTGTAAACCACCTGAAGCTTTTCCTGCGGGAAACCCTGCCCGGCCATATGACGCGCTACCGCATCAGAGCACGGGAGAAGCAGATCCGCGTTCCTGTAATATTTTACCTTGGCGTGCTTGTCAACGGTGGAAACGACCGGTATGCGACCGTGCTTTCCCCAAAGACCGCCTATTGCCGCCGCGGAAGAAAGCCTCGTATGTATAACATCGGGCGCCGTTTCGCCGACAATGCGCCCGAAGCCGCGGCAAAAGGCCGGCAGCGAAGAAATAAGCGGCGTATATTCCAAAGTATCCACGCCGCTCTCCCGCAGACGCTTTGCGAGCGTTCCGCCTTCCCTGCAGACGGCCCTGTTTTGGACGCCCAGTTCGGCAAGCCTGCAGAGCAAAGCGATCCAGGACTCGCACCAACTCAGTCTGTTTTCGTCGACATAATGCAGGACACGCACGGCCGTTATCCTTTTTTCTTTGAGTACTCGCCGATCACTTCACGGTATATCGCTTCATCCTCGCCGACCATTTTTGCAAGCGTGGGCACGCTTTCGCGTGGAATGGCAAGTTTAGCGATGCGCGTTTCAATAAAATCCAAAACAGCGGCGCGCCACGCATCGACGTCGCCGGGCGGCAGAAGATGTTCATTGCCTCCGGCCATCTCGGCGACAGGCGCGATATCCGAGGCAATAACAGGAATACCTATCTGAACCGCGCGAGCAAGAGTAAGCGGCATTCCTTCCGTGTACGAAGGAAAAAGAAGACAAGACGCGTTAGCCATATATTCGTCGGCTTTATCAGAGTATCCGTGGAACGTTACTTTTGAGCCGAGTCCGTGAGATGACGCAATTTCTTCAAGCTCTGAACGCATAGGCCCGTCGCCCACGACGTCAAGGGACCAATCCCCCTCCTGAGGCAGCGCGGCAAGTACATCCTGAAGTCCTTTGACCGGAGAAAGACGCCCTACGAATAAAAATCTCACCGCCCCCTGCAGGTTTTCCGGCTTCCAGGAGACTTTCGGTTCGTCGAGCCCGTTCAGCACCACGCGCGTGTTCTCATAGAAACAGTCCTTCATTGCCTCCCGCACCGCCGAACTCACGCATATTACGCATGACGCGCTGCGGTAGGGCGCGTAGATCCAGCGCGATTTGTTGCCGAAATCCACGTGGGCGGTGACTATATAAGGTATGCCGGCCTTTTTCGAGGCGATACGCGCGATCCATGCGGGGACGCGAGAATGAGCGTGAAGCAGCTGTATGCCCTGCTTACGGACAAAATCTGCTATTTTGCCCGCGCATATAAAGCAGAGCGCGGGATTTTTCTTTTGCACAGGCATTTCGATATGTCTGACTGAGTCCGAAAGCTGGCATGCCATTTTGCCTCCGGCCGATATCACCGTAATATCGTGCCCGCGCTTTGAAAGCTCGTTGGAAAGGTCTATAACATGCCGTTCCACACCGCCGATATCAAGTTCCGGAAGTATTTCTGCTATTTTCATTTTTTCCTGCCTCTCAGCTTTGCAGCAAAAATATGCGGAAGCGTCCATATATGGGCGCGGAAGATATTGTCGGACGCCTGTTTCTTAAGCCGCCTTAAGCAGTCCGACGAATGGATATGCGTATATGCAGGAGAAGACAGCCCTGCGAGCATAAGCCTTATCAGTTCGTTTTCGCTTTTGCAGTACGGGGTTAGGCGAAGATAGCGCCAGTAGAGGTCGTCGACATACGGGCGGGTACAGACGGCCCACGGCTTCAAAGCGCCTCCGGCCATGTGCCATATCGATCCGCGCAGATCGTCTTCGCCCGCGCCTTCGGCGTTTATGCGATTGAATCTTTCGTCTATCAGCAGCTTATCGTCGGCAAAAATATAATTGAGGCAGTCCTGATCGGCAAGCGTTATACACTTTTTATATCTGGCGTAGAAATCTTCTACCTCTTTCATGAAATCATATTCTTCACGAAGTTTTTTCAGATCCATAAGCAGAACGCCTGCGTTGAAATATTCGCCGCGGCGCACGCCAAGCATATCCCACACCATGGCAAGCCGCCGGGGCAAAGGCACGCCTCTTTTATAATCGAGAGACCAAACGTCAGGGACCACGGCGACCGCCGCCCCGCCGAGATCGACGTTCCAAAGCTCAGCTATGTCCATATTTACGACAATGTCGCAGTCCAGGTATATCATCCGGCTGTTCACCGTTATATCCGGCAGCATCAGCCGGTAAAGCGTGCCCCGCGCACCGTCCGCAGTGAGCTTGCTGACATCGATGTTTTTATCGTCTATCATGCTTCCCGCGTTGATAAAATCAATTTCCTGCCCGAAGCTGTGCGCGGTGTCTTCAAGTTTTTTTCTGTTTTCCGCGGTAAGTGTTTCGTCATGGACTATATGCACACAGACCTTTTCTTCTGTGTTGGCAAAAATGGACGCCATGGTCACAGCGGCATGGCGTGAATATGTCCCCTTAGGGTCGCAGAAGGCAAGCGCCGTATGGATCGTCTCTTTCCGCAATGGTCTTCCCCCAGACTTCGAAGCGCAAGGCACAGCCTTTGCGTCTTATATTCAATAAACTGCGGCCGCTCCGCAGCAGGGCGGCTTCGGTTCCCTGTGCCGCATAAAGCGCGGAGTCTCCGGCGGCCGTACACTTCGCCCGTCAGCGATCCCCGTAGCCGCTGTACTTATTATAATACAGCGCCGGCAGCAGCAGCGCGGCGCATCCGCGCAGGAATACCTCCGGCTTGATGAAGAATGAAGCCCGGCTTTCAAATATCACGCGCCTTATCTCTTTTGACCGGATCATCGAACGGAAGCGCTCTCTCTGCCCGCTCATCGCATAATAGGAGAGCATACGCAGGCAGGCAGCCGGAAGCAGCATATGTTCGGCGAGTGTATGCAGCATCTTCCCTTTTGTATTCTTTTTTATGTATTCTGCCTCGCGAAAATGTGCCTCTGTGTGGTGCAGGTAGCGTTCGATCCTTGTTTCCCTGTCTTTTATCTCGGAACGCGAGCCCATTCCGTCGTGCTGGACATAGATGTAGAGGCAGTCCGGGATAAAAGAGCCTTTTTCCGCACGGCAGAGCATCTTTATCAAAAACTCGACATCTTCGCCGGCGCTGCAGCCTTCTTTGTAGCAAAGGTGATTGTCTTCAAGGAATTTTTTTCTGTAGAGCGTGGCGCAGTGCGGTATATCAAGCCTGTTGAGTATGCGCATCTCAAGTATTTTTTCTTTAGATGATCCTTCAGGGCAGATAAGAGGGAAATCCTTTACTTCTCCGGCTGAAACGTCGAGCGTCTTATAGCCGCAGGAGGCAAAGTCCGCTCCGCTTTCGTTCAGCGAACGGAAAAGGGATGAAATAAAATTGCTCTCAGCCATGTCGTCTCCGTCGAAAAAGAGCACGCAGCGACCGGATGATTCCCGCAGTCCCCGGTTTCTCGCAACAGAACAACCCATATTCTTCTCAAGGCGTATCACACGGAAGCGTCTTCCGCTGCGCTGCAGTATATCACGGGCACAGTCTGCGCTGCCATCCTGCGAAGCGTCATCCACCACGACGATCTCGAGGTCACCGAAATCCTGCCGCACGAGAGAGCCAAGCGTCGACGGCAGTCTGTCTTCCAGATCATATACCGGTACTATTACGCTGACTTCTGCCACAGCGCAGCACCACACTTTCCGGGTAATATTCCTGACAACATTTCTTCTTTCAGATCAGCGAACAGCCGCACAAACCGGGAAAAATTCCGCATATTACGCAGCTGTTCCGTTAACTTTTCAATCAAGTTCTCTTCCGCGTCTAAAATATTCTTTGAGTCCGTATTTACAGAAATAAAACGCCTTCACGCCAAAGAACTTTATAAGATACCTGTAAAAGAAGCGGCGGCGGAGTTTGTTGCTGTACCGTACAATACCGGCGCGTTCTGTCAGTTCCACGACGAGCTTTTCGTTGTATTTGCCGCTCATTTTCGCGCCGGCCAGCGCTCCAAAGTAGATCGAAGATGCATCTTCGCGCAGCGCTGACGCATATTCAGTAGAGAGCCCTTCACGGTTTGAAAATTCCATAAGAGAATCGCAGACCTTTATCATGTCGAAAAAATCTTTTTCGCGTTTCAGATACATCGTCGAGCCCGGCCTGTTCTTACGGTAGACATAGAGAGTCAGAGGAATATAGGCGGCTTCGGCAGCATATGCGAATATTTTCGGGCACCACTCCTCGTCCTCTCTGGTTATGCCCTCAAAGAAGAAAAGGCTGTGTTCGATCAAAAGACTTCGTCTTATTATCTTCGTCCAGACAAGGGGTCTGAAAAAGCCCTCTCTAATCCAGGAAGCACACAGATGCTGACCGTTTCCTTCGGAGAGAGCCGGGCTTTCTTTTACCTCCCTCATACTGCCGCATGCCCCGTCAAGCTCGATGAAATCGTACTCAGCGATATCAATTGCCGGGTTTTCCCGCAGACGGCAGAGCGCCTTCGCAAGAGCATCCGGCAGGATATAATCGTCGCTGTCGAAGAAACAGACGTATTCGCCTGCGGCCGCCCTGAGCCCCGCGTTGCGCGCAGCGGACTGCCCGGCATTTTTCTGGTCTATCTGTCTGAAAATATGATTTTTTTTATACTCCTCAAGCAGCAGCGAAGTGCCGTCGGTCGAGCCGTCATTGACGATGATGACTTCCGCCGAACCAGGCGGAAGCTGCGCTATGTTGTCAAAGAGCGAATCAAGGCATTCGGCCAGATAGGCTTCGACGTTGTATGCCGGTATGACTATGCTCAGGAAGGGTTCTGCCGGCATCCAGTCACAGGTCTTTTCGCGAATCGGAATAAAGAGGCGATACCAGTATCGCGAGCTGCGACCAGAAAGGTATCAGATATTCGCGGCTTGTAAAGAAATAGGATTCAAGCAGGCTGGCGACCGCTGTCGCAACAATGCCTAAGAATATTGCGTAGGATATCGCGGGATCTCCCTTTCCTCGCACGATATACAGAAACGCAAGCAGCGCGCAGGCAGCAATCGACGCGGTATAGAGCAGAGCGCCCGGGATGCCGGTGTGGAAGGCCGCCTGAAGATAGCTCGAATGAGGGTGATGCTTTCTGATCCTCGCAAAGTCATTGTAATCTGCCCAGCCGTAGCCGCCGAGTCTGCGGAACGATATCAGCTCCATCGCTTCCTGCCATATCTCGCCCCGGTCTGTTGTGAATTTGTCAAAGTTCGTGCCTGCCGAGAGAGAGCGTTCTATATTGTCACGTAGCTCGGCCTTTATCGTCGCACTCGTATTGTAAAGTAGCACAGGCACGGAAGTTGCCAAAAGCAGGAGCGCAAGCAGCGTTCCCTTATGCTTCGAAAAGCTGAAGCCGAAGCAGTGCCCGGTGATAAATAAGGCGAAGAAGAGCTGCGCCATCACGGCGAGCAGTATCGTGCGGTAATATGTGACCAGCACAGCAGCAAAATTCAGAATGACCAGCACAGCAGCTGCGATGCGCACGGAGTTTTTGTTCCTTTTGTCGAACGCGGCAGCAAGCAGCCACGGCAAAAGGGACGCAAGTATCATGCCGGCAAAGGCCGCATGCTTGTCGAAAAGCCAGTCGTCTCTCACCGTGGAAAAATGCAGCAGAGCCCTGTTTACGATCGCTATCAGCGAATATGCGGCAGCGCTCAGCGCGGAGAAGCGGAAAAAATATTTTTCAAAAAAACTGTCCTTCGCAAAGATCATCACGCCCCAGCCGTAAAGCACGATCTCAAGCGGGCGCGCGGTACTCATCAGCCTGACCTTGAAAGGCTCCGCGCCCGCGGCAAGCGGTATAAAGACTACCCAGGCTGCGAGCGCAAGCAGCAGGAAACCCGCGGCAAGAGCCGCGCCGCTCCACTGTTTGATAACGCCGCTTTTCAGACGTTCCCTCCTGAGCAGCAGCAGAGCGAGCAGGAAAAGGCCGCGCCTGTAGCCGTCTTCAATGAACCAGCCGAAGGATATCGACAGCGCAAACAATATCTGCGCAGCGCAGAATCTTTTATCATCGTCTTTAAGTGCCTCTAATAATTTTCCTTTGAGGTCTTTTATCTCCATTGCGCAGCTGCCACCTTTATAATATATTCCCTACCTGCCGGCCGCCGCCGAAAGATCGAATATCGGCAGAAGCACTGCGATAACGACAAATCCGACAAGACCGCCCATAATCAATATTATCACAGGCTCCGCCAATGCGGCCCATTTTTGCATGGAGTTCTGGGCATACTCCCAGCAGTTCCTGCCGAGGCGTTCCAACGCGTCCGGCAGGCTGCCCCCGCTTTCGCCCACACGTATAACGGCAATGATCTCCTCCGGGAAAGAACCTTCTTTTTCAAGGGACTGGGAGAAACGGTAACCCTGCCTTATATGATCCGCTACCGCGGAAAGGCGCCCCTTCACCGTATCGAGCGGCTCTGTCAGCTTAAGGGCCTCCACCAGCGGCATGCCGGACTTAAGCAGCGTGCCGGTCTGGCTGAATATAAGAGAAAAGACCATATTGTCGCGTATATCCCGGAAAAAAGGAAAAGATATCTTCCTTCCCGTTGACCTGAGCCATAAAAAAACGAAAAAACCAGCGACAACAAACGGCAGAAAGCCGATGCGCACGACTGACGATAAGAATATAAGCAGCCTTGTGACAAAAGGCAGTTCAGCCCCTGATTCGACGACCAGTTCAGTGAGCTTCGGGACTACAAAGCTCAGCAGGAAGACAACGACGCCGGTACCTACGACAAGCATCAGCAGCGGGTATGTAAGCGACGACTGTATCCTGCGGCGCAGAGATATCTCGTTCTGTATAAGGTCTGCCGCCTTTTCAAGTATTCCGGGAAGCGAAGCCGACTTTTCTCCGGATTCGACCATTCCGGTAAGGCTTTCCCTGAAGACGCCCAAAGAGGTCATCGAAGCGGCAAGAGAGCGCCCCTCTTCCACCATTTCGCGCAGGCCGGCATAGACGGAGCTTACATATTTGTCCGAAGTCTGTTTCTGAAGCAGGGCAAGGACTTCCGTCATCGAAAGCCCGCTTTTCATGAAAGAAGAAAGTGTCGTACAGAATGTATGCTGTTCGGAAAGCGTCAGCTTTCTTGCGTGCCGGCGCCACGGGAATAAGAACTCCCGCGGTTTCTGTTCATTTACCGACACCACAGTGTATTTTTGGGATGCGAGCCAGCGCAGAAGGTCGTTTTCTCCGGCGGCTTCCCTGCTTATCTGTTTTTTTTCTCCTGCGGCCGTATAAACTTCGGCCCTGTATAAAGGCATTGCTAAACCTCGCCGACTACGCGCAGCATCTCTTCCGGAGAGGTCTCTCCGTCTCTTACCGCCTGGAGCCCGAGCTCAAAAAGCGTCGCAAATCCGTTTCTGCGCGCCGCTTCTTTCAGTTCGTGCGCCGGTACGGCGCGGGCGACAGCCTCCTGGATATCCGGCGTAACTTCGAACTGCTCGTAAAGGCCGAAACGTCCGTGATAACCTGTTCCGCCGCAGAATTCGCACCCTTCGCCGCGCCATGCGCGGTTTATCCCGTATTTCTGCAGGAATCCCGACGTGCTTACTTCTTTCCTGCAGTGCGGACATATACGGCGCACAAGCCGCTGAGCCACGACTCCGAGGAGCGACCCCGCAATAAGGTAGGGCTCCACGCCCATGTCTGAAAGACGCGTAACGGCGCTTATCGAATCGTTTGTATGAAGCGTGGAAAAGACAAGATGACCGGTAAGGGAGGCCTGTATGCCTATATGCGCGGTATCAAAGTCGCGCATCTCGCCTATCATTATAATGTCAGGGTCCTGACGCAGAATGGAGCGCAGCGTGTTTGCAAACGTAAGCCCGGCCTTTTCGTTCACCTGTACCTGCCCGACTCCTGGCAGATCATATTCTATCGGGTCCTCTACAGTGATGATATTGACCTGCGGACGCGCAAGCCTCTGCAGTATCGCGTAAAGGCTCGTACTCTTGCCGGAACCGGTAGGCCCGGTAAAAAGTATCATCCCGTTGGGACGGCATATCAGATTTTCCATCCGCTCCCGCTCGCCGGACTTCATGCCGAGCTCTTCCATCGTAAGAAGTCCCCGGGCCCTGTCCAGCAGACGCAGCACGAGCCGCTCGCCATGCTGTGTCGGCAGAGAACTGACGCGCACATCCACAAGTCTGGAACCGAGACTGATGCCTATCCTGCCGTCCTGGGGGACAAAGCGTTCGGCTATATCCATATTCGCCATTACCTTTATGCGGCTCGTAACAGGAGACTGGTGCCCTTTAGACAGCATGTACCTGTCGGACAGCACTCCGTCGATGCGGTAGCGCACCGCCACCCTGTCTTCATACGGTTCTATATGGATATCGGTGGCGCGTTCCTTAAGCGACTCCATAAGAATGCCGTTCACGAGCCTTACGACCGGCGCATCCGAGCTGTCGCTCATGACCTCCTGGCGCACAAGCTCCGAAAGGTCGTCTATTTCTTCTATCGCGTTCAGCGTCTCTTCGGCGACTCCGCTTTTTATATCGTATAGCCCGCGTATAAGATTCTGTATCTCGGAAGGTGCGAACAATCTGACGTCGGCGACAGCGCCCGCGGAAGCGGCAAGCAGCTGCGCCTCGACAACAGACGAATAATCCGCCGCCGCAAACGTCATAACTCCGCCGCTGAAGGCTATCGGGACAAACCCTTTGTCACGCAGCACATCAAGGCTGACGCTCTCCGGTATCAGTTCGAGCACCTTTTCGGGTGTGGCCCCGAAATCTCTCAGGAGATCCGCCATTTATCTCGGGCTTGTCCCCTGGGGGTCAGGCGCGGCGTCCTCTGCCGGCGCAGCGTCCTTTGCCGACGCGGCGTCCGCAGTTTCAGCGACATCATCGGAAACAGCCCCGCGTCTCGGATCGATCATATCGCGCGTTATGCCCTCCTGTTTTGTAGCCTTCTGATAATCTTTGTTGTTGCGCTGCAGAAGCGTCTCTTCCGCTTCGCTGAGCTTCTGTCCGTCGCGTATTATCTCGTTGGTTATCTCTGACGCATGCTGCGGCGTTTCAAGTATGTACGGCGTAAGGAATATCATAAGGTCTACCTTTTCGCGCTGACGTTCGTTCGATTTGAAGAGATTCCCCACGATCGGTATGTAGGAGAAGAGCGGCACCCTGTTCCGCAGTTCCTTCTCGGCCTCTTTGATGAGGCCGCCAATCACGACCGTCTCTCCGTTTGCGACAAGGACGCTCGTCTTCACTTCGCGCTTCGATGTTACCGGCGTGACGGAATTCGTTGTAGTCATGAGATCTTCTATGCTCTGCTCTATTTCGAGCGCCACAAGGTTGCCGCTTCTGATATGCGGAGTCACGTTGAGAATCAGCCCGACGTCCTTGTATTCATAGGAGTTCGTGACGGAGTTCGTATTTGTCTGGTTGGTAAGGCTTCCTTTGAGCTGAGGTATGACCTGGCCTACCTGAAGCGTGCTCTTAAGATTGTCTGTGCACATCAGCCGCGGCATCGAAAGGACGTTTATCGCGTCAAACTTGTTGAGAAGCTTTATATATGCGTACACCAGCGCGGCGCCTTTTGTTTCTGTTATAGTGCCTATCGCATTGCCGGCCTGGTTCGTGATCACCTTTTCTTCGGTCATCAGGTTCTGATAGAGCTGCTGCACGTCCGAGGGGACCGCGCTGTTGCCGAGCTGCATATTGCCTGCGGCAACGATGCTGCCGAATATGTCGCCGCCCCATGCGGCCCAGTCTATCCCCGCGCTGTTCAGCTTGTTGAGGCTTACCTCGGCAATAAGCCCGCGCAGCATGACCTGCTTCGGCTGGGTATCAAGGTTTTCAAGTATCGCCTTAAGAGAATTGTACTGCTCCTGAGAGGCCGTGAAGATGAGGCTGTTCGTCGGCAGGTCCGGAACGACCGTAGCCGGCATGACTCCTTTTTGATCCGGAGCAAGCTTTGCCGCCACGGCAAGTATCTGCGACATCTGCTCCGCGACAGTCTTCGCGTCGGCGTTTTTCAGCTTGTATACGTGGAAGTCCCCCGTGCGCGACGGCTTGTCCAGCGAGCTTATTATGCGCTCGCTCTCACGCAGGTTCTGGCTGCTTCCGACAAGAATAATGCTCCTCGTGCGCTCGTCGGCGACAGCGGACATGCCGGCAAGTTTTGAAGAGGCGTCCTTGGCCACCGAATTCAGCTGTGCTTCGAGCAGCTTTGCGCTGGCATACTGGAGGGTTATGACTTTTATCGTACGGATGCTGTCAGGCGCGTCTATCGCGCGTATCACCCCGGCAGCCCTCGAAAGCAGAGAAGCTTTGCCGACGAGCAGCACGGCGCTTCCGTTCCCCACAGGAGATATCTGTATCTGAGGTATCGCGGTCTTAAGCGGGGAAACGACATAACCCGCCTTTACGTATGAGAGCGGCACGAGCTGGACCATCACGCTTTCTCCAGGTTCTACGCTCTGATCTCCTTTTATCACCATATTGCTCATAGCGTCCCCTCCGGAGAGGGGGATGACCTTTGAATAACCGTCCATATCCTGAATGGTGAGGTTATTCATCTCCAGGACCGACAGCATCACCTGACGCGCTTCCTTAAGCGTTACCGTTTTCGGTGAAACTACCGAGACCTTTCCGGATATGTCCGGGTTTACAAGTATGTTCTCACCCAGCAGCTCAGACATAAAACGTATGAATTTCGCCATATCCAGATCTTTGAAGTTCAGCTGGACGCGTCCCGACGCACGCATTTCCCTGGCGGCTGTGACAAGGTTCTGCTCCTCCTGATCCGGCGCTTCCGCAGCGGACGCGCATGCGCCGATAAATATCGCAGCCGCTGCCAATACAGCGAAAAGTATAGTTTTTTTCATACGTATATTCACCACTCCCGGACGTTGCGGCAGACCGCGCACATCTATCATCATATTTTACTATTTTTCTTTATTTATTCAGCATTATCTTATTTCTTCAGCCGCATCCCCGGACAAAGGCCCGGATTCGGCGCTTTTTTCCCTGCCGGCAGACGAACAGATGGTTATCGCACGGCCTTTTTTGTCTGTTACAGTTATTTCCCGCCACTTTATGAAAAAGTCCTTCGGGAAAAAGTCGGCGGAAGCGCCGAAACGCAGCTTCCCGAAATCTTCTCCGAACATCTCATTTTTTTTGATCTCCGACACCCAGCTGATATCCCCGCTTGTCCCTTTCCCGGCTATCCCGCCGGTAAATATTCCGGTCTCTATTGCCTCCGCTTCATTCAGCAGCTTCTGTCTCTCTGCCGTCTCCGCAAGCGTTCTCTGTGCTGTGATCACCAGTTTGAGCGACGCCGCGGCAACCGAGGCCAGGAGCATTACGGAAACCATTATCTCTATAAGAGTGAAGCCGCAGCTCCGTGACATACGGCTATTTCACCTGATATTTGAGATCGACCTGTTTGCCGTTCCTCAGCACGGAAACGTCAAAACGGCTCCCCGCCATCAGCGAATTTACCGCATTGGCGGCTTCACCCATGTTGGTTATGTTAACGCCGTTCACAGCCTGTATAACGTCGCCGGGGGCAACCCCGACATGTGCGAAGACACTGTCCTTATCCATGCGCTGGAGCAGCATGCCGGAGCCGTCATCGGCAGGGATCAGACGCATCTTCTTCAGCTCGTCATAAGGATTCATCAAAAGGGCGTCGACAAGTTCACGCGGTATTGCGCCTTCTTTATCGGCGGAGGCCGCTTCTATGCCCGAAAAATCAAGCTTCGGACGCGCCTGCTGACTGCGGCGCTCCGGCTTGGGCGGCGCCTGCCTGGCAGGAGCAGGCGTTTTTGCGGAACTGCCTCCGGAAAGAGTCAGAAAGAGAGAATGCTTTTCCTTGCCGTCATGGAGAACAGCTTCTCCGTATCTTATCTCCCTGAGCTGATAGCCGCTTACATCCTGTCCCTTCAGATAAAGATGCGTTCCGTCCGGGGCGGATATCCAGGCGCCGATATTCGGGAGCGTGCCTTTAAGCGAAAGATCCGACAGCGGCGACTTCTGCTCGCTTTTCCCGCCCGCGCGGACATCTGCGCCGAAAGGATCGGCGTCTGTAAAAGAAGCAAGTCCCACAGAAGCGCCTGCAACGGCAAAGGAGGGAGTGCGGCGGGCTGCTGCCGCTGCCGTTACCTTCTGCGCATCTGCGGAAAATGAGATGAGCATACCTTTCAGCAAAAGACATATGCAGAACCCGGCAAGCACGCCTCCTATAAAGAATACCGGAAGCGACGCGCGCGAATAAGCCGCGTTTTTCCCCCGCCCTCCGAAAATTCCGGCAAACACGGCAAAGAACCTTCTGCCGCGGGAGGCGGAAACGTCACCTGTCGTTCTGTCCTTCCCGAAAAAGGAAAAGCTCATTTCTCTATTCTCCATTCCCCGGGCTTTATCTTTGTCAGCCGGAACGTTCCCATACTTTTTGCCATTTCAAGCGCTTTGTCGATCTCAGGCCCCGTCTTAAGCAGAAGCGACGCTTTTACAAGACTTCCGTCTCTTGCCGACAGCTCGGCGCTGCCGGCAAGAGATGTGCTGCCGGCAAATGCGATGTCGTCCAGCTTTACCGTGCCGTCCGACAGTGTAAGCAATGCGCTGCCCGACTTCCATTCCATAGGCTGGCGCGTAAGTGTGACAAGGCTGCCGCGGCCGGTCTCAATACCGCATTTCAGCCCGCGGGAGAAGACGGAAGCCGCGATCTTCGGCCTGAACAGCGCTTCGCTCAGCGTCAGCCTGAACATCGGAAAATCTGCAGTGATGCCGCCGTACCTGAAGCTTTTCTGGAAGAAGCCTTCCGCGGCCGACGACGATACGGTAACGTAGACGCCCTTTTCGGCAGCACGAGCAGCGGCGGTATCAGCCGCGGTAACGGCTGCAGTATCCCACGGCAGGAAGAACACGAGCCCGCATATTATTCCCGAGAGCAGCACTGCGGCGGCTGTTAATTTTCTCATTCTTTAGCTCCGGTCACGGTAAGCGTCACGTTTATCAGACGACCGTCCTTATTTGACGAAAACGCGCGAATCTCGGCCGTATTTACCGAAAGTCCGTTTTTACCTATATCTTCAGCCAGCTTGACGAATTCATCGCGGTAAAGCCTGTTCAGCTGCAGCACCAGTCCGGAGGGAGATGAGGCAAGCTGTGCCACGCGATCCTGCAGGCCGAGCTTCTCCACCACTTCGGAAAGGAGCGCAAGCGGCTCTTTCTCCGCCGCTGTCTCAAGCTGAGGATAGGATCTTATCTTCACGGCGGCGGAAAGCACCCGCCCCGAGTCCGACAGCAGTCTCTCGTTCTCTTTAAGCGACGACAGCGCAAAAGAAAACAGCACCGCTGCGGCGGACCATATCAGAAGCGCTGCCAGCGCGGCAGCCTTCAGACGTTTTGCTTCCGGCAAATCTTTAAGCTCGCCAAGCGATATCATCTTACGTTCTCTCCCGCCGAGAGAGCAAGCGTAAAACGCATGCCGCCTCCCGGAATCTGCTGGACTCCGCCCGTCTTTGCAGAAAAACCGTTCCTGTTCAGCGCGTCGCGGAGCTTCTGTATGTCCTCCGTCTTTGACGCAGTACCCTCTACCTCCGTGCGTTCGGTCCCGTAACGCAGAGAATCGATGCGCACCGCCTTTTTATCCGGCAGTTCCTCAAAAGCCGCCGCTATATCCGCAAGCGTCCTCTCAAGAGAGCTCCCGGAATATCCGCCGGAAAGCATATTCAGACGTTTTGCAGTGTAAGCAAGCGGATTCCCGCCGTTTGTTCCCAGCACGGCGCCGCATATCCCGCGCGGAGCTTCCTCCAGCGACGCATGCAGGCGGCTGTTCTGCAAAAGCAGGGCCAGTGAAAGAAGAAGAAAGAGGACTCCGACCGCCGCTGCGGACTTAAGAACGGCAAAGCAGGCCGACGAAAAAACATCGCACCTTTCGGCGGCAGCCGCGCCCTTCTTTGACAGGTCAAGGCGGGAAAGCGACGGAGACGCGGCAAATGAAGCTTCAGCGGCGCGGCGCAGAGCTTCCGCAGACATGCTGCCTTCGCTGAATACACGCACGCTCTCTGGGGGCATATCCGCTCCTTCTGCCGAAGCGTAGCGGCGCATCCACTCGCCGAGTTCCTCTGCGTTTCCTTCCGAAGAAGGCATATATTTGTAAAACTTAGGGACAGCTTCCTTGTCGAACCATATCGCGCACGATGACGAAGGCGAACTCCATACGGATATGCCGCCCTCTTCCATTTCGGCGGCAAACAGAGCGGGAGCGGGGAGAAGGATGATATCCTTTCCAAATCTCTTTTCGCATTCCTCTATCTCTTCTTTCGATACGAACCATGCGGCTCCCTGCGTCAGGTCCGGGCGCTGAAGCGTTACCTGCGGGACCATCGAAAGTTTTTCGGCAAGGGCGCCGAGCACGGGGCGGAACGTGAAATTTATCGCGTCTCTAAGGCTTCCCCGTCTGCCGAAAGGAAAAGAGAACGGGCAAAGCACCGCGGTGCGCAGCGGTGCAAAAAATACTCTTTTCCCGTCCGCGGCGTCGTCTGAACCGCCGAAGTAAGGAGGAAAACAAAACTTTATATCGCGCTTCGCCGACCGGCGCGTCTGAGAAGCTGATCTTCCAAACAGATTTATGACTTTTTTCAGCCTGAATCTCCCTTTCCGGGAAAATAAGCTACTCTTCCCACTTCTCTATGATACATTTATTTTCCGTGCGGCGCATCGTTATCCTGTAATTTCTTGCCGCTGTTCCGCTTCCTGCCGTCACGTTCGTCTCAAGCATAAAGAAAGCGCTCTCATAGCCTATCACATTTGCCAGCTTTGTAGCAAGGGCCGCCGGGAATCCGGGCACCCGACGCAGATCTTCGATGCTTTTAAGAGGCGAAGAAAGACGGGAGGCAGCTACCAGGCGCGCTGTATCGATCGTTATCCCGGGATCCAGCTTCGCTATCATTTCCGCTTCCGCAACGTTGATGTTTATTTTCTGCCCGTCCAGCGCTTCCAGATATCTCGCTGCGCCGCCGGGGCGTTCCCTGCCGCCCCACAGCAGATCATCGTCAACCCCGGGCACCGCTTTCAGTTCGCAGAGATCGGCAACAGGCCTGTTGATGTTATTTTCGTCCTCAGCGCCTCCCAATTTCTGGCTGCCGTCGGCATCCATAAAGTCGATGACCCGCTGAGCTAACTCTTCATGTCCCGCCTCTTCCCAGATGGCGTTCCACGCGTTTTTGTACTCTTCGCGCACAGTCACTCTGTCCGGGAGCAGAAGCGCGTTTAGCGGCATTTTGCCGCCAAGCGGCGTTATACGCACCGTAACGGCATATTCTCCGATTCTGAACCTGATGCTGCCTCCCGGCGCATAAAGCGGCTCATCGAAGCCGTCATAACCGTTCCGATCCGCCGCTATCCGTTCCCCGACTATTTCCGCAGCCGTTTCCGCAACGCTGCGGCATTTCAATATATTTTCACGCGCCGCTTCGCGCTTTGATTCCGCGCGCGCAAACCATGCAAAAGCCGTCGCGGCCGTCAGCAGCAGAGTCAGCGAAAAAAGCACCGCTATGAAGATAAAGCCTTTACTTTTCCGCCGCATTAGGGAATCTCCCTGTATATGAATGTTTCTTCCCGTCCACTGTCAGTTCGGCCCTCAGCGCGGAAGGAAGAGCTCCTTCATATTCCTCCTGCCAATCCTTCCCCTCTCCGCAGACCATAAAGCGAAGGCCCGCCGCGTCATGCAGTATCAATGTCGCTTCCGACTCATCAAGCAGGTCGGTATCTATATCGACAGGACTGCCGCCATCTGTTCTATAAGAGATATCTCCGGATGTTTCAGTGGAAGCGCCGTCAGCCAGAAGCCAGCGGTAGAGCCCCGGCTTCCCGGCGCCGGCTTTGTCCTGCCCTGCGATCTTATATACAGTGACTCCCGTGACCTCTCCCGCAGGCCCCTGCATCCTGCCCCATATCAGCAGCCTGTCGTCATCTTCCCTTGAAAGGCCGCTCCTGCGAATCACTTTAAAAGTCGGAAAAGTTGGGTTAAAGAGCGTGCCGCGCGCGTCATGAAATATTTTCTCCGCGGCGGCCGGAACGCTGTGCGCCGCGCCGTAACGCATCTGAGCCTCGCCTAAAGACCTCACTGTAAAAACGAGCGGAGCCAGTGCCGCGGACGCTATAACGGCGGCAAGCCCCGCTGCGAGCATTACTTCTATTAATGTAAAACCGCTGCGTCCCGGCATTTATTTCCGGCGCTCATCGGAAGCAGCGGGAGCCTCGCCGAATACGTCCGGATGCAGGTAAGGCACAAGCAGGTCAAATAGCCTGCCGTTATCCGTCTGTCTTGCAATGTCTACCAGGTCAAAAAAGAGTTTCCCGTGCGGCCGGACCATAAAGCTGCGTACAAGCTGCTCCGTTCCCGCCTGCAGATCCTCAGGCCTGCCCGTGGCCTTTGCTACGGCAAGCAGATGATATGCAAGCTGTTCATTCGCTTCGTCGCGCTCCATAAGGCTTTTCGCTGCGGCGTCTATATGGCTGCGCTGCAGCGCCGCTCTGTCGGTCAGAGTCGCCGCGCGAAGATGCTTGTCCGCGATACAGCCGGATGCAAGAAAGAACATTCCCGCAACAGATACCGCCGCCATAAAGAGGCCGAAGATCCTGTACACAGATCCCGCATGGGCGCCTCTGACGGAGCGCGCCGGCGGGAAAAGCTCCCTGTTTGCGGCAGCAAAGGCAAGCGACAGCCATATCACGATCTCGATGCGGTGGAACGGGCGGCTGAAGAGCGCGTCGAAACATATAAGAAAGATCAGTGCGCTCCCCCATAATGCCATATCGGACAAGGGCTTCCTCTGCAGAAGGCTCCGTACGAATGCGGCGAGCCACCACAGCGCGGCCGCGAGCAGCACCGCGGCGCCTATCATTCCCAGTTCCGCGAGCCACTGCAGATATTCGCTGTGCGCCCAGTATGTGAACTGCCACTTCATCCATGGGTGGGCACGCAGGGCGGCGCCCTGCGCTTCAAGATAGTGCCATTTGAAATGACCGAGCCCTACCCCGGCCAGAGGATGTTTTTTAACTACATTCCAGCTCGTTATCCATATCTCGCGCCTTGCGCCGATATTCGCCGTATTGACAAGCATATCAGACGTTTTGCTGATAAGTGAATACGCGCGGCTCCAGCCGAAATGTCCCATGCAAATGTTTACCAGCAGCACAAGGGCAATGATCAGCGCCGAAGTCCCTACAGGCTTCAGAAGCTTTCTGCCTCTGCTCCTGCATATCACAGCGGCGGAGATGATCATTCCGACAAAAAGCGAGAGCACGCCGGCACGCGTGGTGGAGTTCCAAAGCCCCCATGAAACGAATGCCAGCATCAAAAGGTTAAGATACCTGATAAAGCGCAGGCGCTTTCCGGAGCTTTCCTCATAAGAAAGGCGCGTATAGACCACATGCAGTACGACGCAGTTCATTACCGCCATCGCCATCCAGAGTCCGAACATCTCCTGCTGCCCGGTGTTGCCGATGTAGTTGCCGGGAACGTTCATTATGAACGGACAGATGCCGTTCATACTCCTTACCAGCAGTTCCGCGAAAACTATATTGACCGCGGCGTTCAGATTTGCGAGCCATAGGACGCACCGCAGGGCTTTTTCGCTGTCGAAGAGGTTATAGCAGAGCAGATACGACGCAAATAACGACGCGAAGAAAAACCACTCTTTCATATAGGTCGACTTAGCGAATATATTCGTCCAAAGCGGCTGCAGCGTGATAAAGGCGATCAGGAAGAACCACACCGCCGCAAAAGGGTCGAACCTGAAGTCTGTCCGCTCCGGTCCGCTGAGTGCAAGATGCGCGCCCGCCGCAAGCGATATCAGCGCTATCGGCGCCATCGTCCAGGCCCATTTCATTATATGCAGCGTGTCAAACCATGAAATGCCGGAGTAAATCAGATTGGGCAGCGCAAGGGAAACAAAAACAAGCGGGTAGAAAAGCCATTTAGGCACAAGCGGGACAGCGTTCCCGAAGCCTGCCCTCAGTATGTTTTTTCTGTCAGTTACACTGTTTTTTTTCGAAGCTTTCATAAGTATTGACCCCGCAAAAAGGCGCGGGCAAACGCCGGCGCCTGCAATTAATAGCCGTTGCCGTAACTGCTCTCAAAGCGCGAAAATTCGCGGAAGAAGACAAGGTCCACCTTGCCCGTCGGACCGTTTCTGTTCTTTGCGATGATCATCTCCGCCGTCGCGTCTTTCATATCATTCTCCTGTGCGTAGTAAGCCTCGCGGTACAGGAAGGCCACCATGTCCGCGTCCTGCTCTATAGACCCGCTTTCGCGAAGGTCCGACAGCATCGGGCGTCTGTTGTTTTTGTCACGTTTTTCGACGTCGCGCGAAAGCTGCGAAAGGGCGAGCACCGGGACTTTAAATTCACGGGCAATGCTCTTAAGCGTTCGGGATATCTCAGAGACTTCCTGCGTGCGGTTTTCTGTTCTGCGTGCCGCCTGCATCAGCTGAAGATAATCAAGTATGACCAGTCCTCGCCCGGAACCGTGTTTCGAGAAGAAACGTCGGCATCGCCCGCGCAACTCGACTGTGTTGAGCTGGGATGTATCGTCAATGAATACAGGGCTCTTCTCTATGGAGGCAGCGGCTTCCTTAAGATGCTTCCACTGTTCGGTCTGCCTGTGGCTCGATTCAAACAGCTCCCTTATATTGACCTTAGCCTCGGAGGAAAGCATTCTCTGTACTATCTGTTCTGCCGACATTTCCAGGCTGAATATCAGGACCGGCACGTTTTCCTTAACAGCGGCATACTGCGCGATATTTATCGCAAGCGCCGTCTTTCCCATGGAGGGGCGGGCGGCAAGTATGTACAGCCCACCCGGCTGAAGCCCGGCCGACAGGCTGTCGAAGTCGCGGAACCCAGATGGCACGCCCGTTACCGCAAGCCCGCCGGCAAGACGCTTTTCTATATCCTCCATAGCGGAGAGCAGCACCTCGTGCGTCGAACGCAGGTTTGACGCCTTTCCTGTGCGCGCTATCTCAAAAACGCGCTGCTCGGCCGTTTCGAGCGCGTCGTCGACTCCGACGTCCTCGCTGAAGCCGAGCTTGGATATATCGCTCCCCACGACTATAAGCGAGCGGTGGACAGCCTTGTCGCGCACTATGTCCGCATGGAACTCCGCATTTGCCGTAGTGGTCACGGATTCGGTCAGGGACGCTATAAAGGACATATTCCCGATCGTCTGTTCAAGCCCCTGTTTTTTCGCCTCGTCGCGGAAAGTCAAAGCGTCTACCGCAAGATCCCGTTCGGCCATATCCGACATGATTCCAAACACCCTGCGGTGACGCGGATCGTAAAAATCATCGGGGGAAAGCCTTTCCATCACAACGGAGAGGGCTTCCGCGTCAAGAAGGCACGAACCTAAAACGGAGCGCTCCGCTTCCAGGTTGAATGGCGGTATTCTGTCAAAAGCGCTGTTCTCTTCCAATACTATTCAGTCTCCACTCTGAGAGTCATATCGGCGTCTATCCCGGGATAGAGCTTGATCTTAAAAGCGTATGACCCTATCTGTTTAATGGTATCGTCAAGCCTGATATCTTTTTTGTCGATCGCGGTCCCGTACTGAGCGGAAAGAGCGTCGGCCACCTGAGCGGACGTCACGCTTCCGAAGAGCTTCCCGCCGTCGCCTGCGCTCGCCCTGACCGATACCAGCTTGCCCGATAATTTCTTTTTCATCTCTTCCGCAGCCTTGCGAAGCTTCTCGTCGCGGGACTTCTGCGTTTTCTGAAGTTCACGGTATTCACGCACTTTCCCCGGCGTGCCCTCTTCTGCGAGCCCCCGCCCGATCAGATAGTTACGCCCGTAACCGTCCGAAACTTCTATCATATCGCCCTTTTTGCCGACCTTGGCCACATCCTGTTTTAATATTACTTTCATTTTATTTCCTCCTTATTTTTATCCTCTTCCGCAGGTCGTACCATATATCAAATATGCCGATCATCGAAAGCATGTAAGAGACCGGCGAGAAAAACACGGCAAGCACCAAAAGTATTGCGCCGATTACCGTATTGACCCTGAAGGCGCGCAGGAAAAACCACGACAGGGACAGCCCTTCCGCAAGGAACAGAGCGCGAAGCACCTCCATCAGGTTAAGCGAAAACATCTTAAGCAGCGCTGCATTTGGAAACGCTTTTGCCGCAATATCAAGAATAAGCGCGGCAAGCAGCGCCCAGAAAATATTATGAGGGAAACGCCATGAGCCAAAGGGCGGAAGCTGCGGTATCACCGTATCCGGCGAGTTCCTGAAATAAAGGCGCGCCGCGGCGTAACAGAGCAGCGTGTCGGCCGCCGAAAAAAGTATCAGCATCGACGGCATCATGAGCGTTATGGTGCGGGTAAGGGCGTCTGCATATGAAGCCACATCGGCTTCGGAAAAAGAGAGCCCGTTCTGTGAAAACACAGACGAAAAGGAAGATATGATCGCCCGGGCGGCGTCACTCGAAATAAAAAAGGGATTGACCCCTGAAGCAAGCACAAATACGCCCATCAGCAAAAGCTTCGACAGGATGGAGACGGCAGCGGCGTACATGAAATAATCCGTACCTTCTTCACATTTCAGAAGCAGGAGTCCGGAGGCTATACCGATGATGCAGAACTCACATATATACACGAATGAATATTCCGGCCCCATCAGGGCATAGACGAGCGATATCCCGAAAAGCGCAGACAGCGCCCCTCTGCGCCCCCCGAATTTCCTCGTAAGCAGCGCAAGCGGCACCGGAGCAATAAAAACAATAAAAGAAGAAAGGAAAGGCACGCTCATTCCTGCGACAAACAGAACAATGCCTGCCGCAGTCAGGCCAAACCATTCAACGAACAGGTTACCCTTCACATCAGACCTCCGCTGTGCCGTTTTGATAACGGCTGTAATAACATCTTTATATTATAACAGCAGCGGACACTATTTTTAAAAAGAGAGCGAAAATATACTGGCTGCAGCGGAAAGCAAAAAACAGCAGCCGGAAGAAACGGTTTTTGCATCTTCCGGCTGCTTTATGAACTTTAAGCCCGTGACATACCAGGCAGGTTTTAATCTGATGTGTAAGGAATGAGCGCGATCAGCCTGGCGCGCTTTATCGCGCGGGTAAGCTGGCGCTGGTGCTTCGCGCATGTGCCGGTGACGCGGCGCGGTATTATCTTGCTGCGTTCCGTTATATATCTTTTAAGTTTATCGATTTCCTTGTAGTCGATATGCTCGACTTTTTCCACACAGAAATGGCAAACCTTAGGCCTGTGTTTGCGGCGCTTGCGGTTGAATGCTGCGTTTTCCATCTGCATCTACACCTCTTTCCTGCTAAAACGGTATCTCTACGTCTCCTGACTGGTCGCCCGGGCCTCCCAGCTCTGAAAAATCAAGCGGGAAACCGTCGTCGAAGCCGCTTTCTCCTCTTAAGCTGCCCAGGTCCGGCGCGGGCATTGCGTCGGATTGCGGCTGCTGGTGCTGGTATGCCGGCTGGTTCCCGTAGCCCTGCTGCTGGAAGCCTCCGGCCTGGTCACCCTCTTTGCGCGGAGCGCCAAGAAGCACTATGTTTTCAGCTACGACTTCCGTGACCCATCTGTGCTGCCCGGTTTTAAGATCGTCATAGTCGCGTGTGCTTATGCGCCCCTCAACGAGAATCTGACTGCCCTTCTTTACGTAGCGCTCTAAAAGATCCGCAGTAAAGCTCCATGCCGTCACCGTGATAAAATCCGTATGACTCTGCAGTTCGCCGGTGGCTTTGTTCTTCCACTGACGCCCTGTGCAGATCGTAAAGCGGGCAACCTTCTGCTTGCTCGGCGTGAAACGCACTTCAGGGTCACGCGCGAGCCGTCCCATAAGTATGACTTTGTTGAAATCACGGGACATGGCTATTTCTCCTCAAGGTTGACGACCATATGGCGCACGATGTGAGACTTGAGCGTAAGCAGACGTTCAAGTTCCTTTACCTTAGCCGGGTCGAGCTTGAACGTGTAGAGAGTGTAGAAGCCCTCTAACTCTTTGTCGATGGGGTAGGCAAAACGCTTTTTGCCCCAGAGGTCGATCTTCTCCACCTCTGCTCCCAATCCGCGCACGATCTCGGCCGCATCTTCGGATACAGTTTTATGATCCTCGATGTCAGCCTTAAAAATCACTACCATTTCGTAAGACCGCACGTACTTCACCTCCTCCCTTTGGACTTTGGTCTCTTTCTCAGAAGAGACAGGGAACACAATTGGATATAATACCTCAACAGAAAGTTTATTGCAACTTATCCTGCGAGGTGATCTCTATCTTATATATCCTGTCGCCTGAGCGCACAAGGTTGAACTGCTCCGTTGCA
Organism: Synergistes sp.; assembly: GCA_017537925.1. Lineage (GTDB taxonomy): Bacteria > Synergistota > Synergistia > Synergistales > Synergistaceae > Synergistes. The sequence goes on from JAFYJW010000072.1 coordinate 33,733, forward strand.
AGCCGCGATATTCCTTCCGGAGTGCTGTAGTAGTTTATATCCTGCTTAAGCTTCTGCGTTTTCCGCTCTTCCGCGACAAGCTCTTCCATGCGCTTGTCAAGCGTATCCGCGAGCATGTCGATCTTCCTTATCTCTTTGAAGAACGACGTCAGCAGTATCGCTATCAGAAACGTGACCGCCGCTGTAAACAGCACCCAGCGAAGCTTCGGAGCATTCATTATGCCGGCGCGCCCCCGAAACAGTTACATTTTTTCCGGCGCGGATACGCCGAGTATCCCAAGAGCGTTCACAAGCGTCACCCGCGCCGCCTCCATAAGCAGGATGCGGCTCTTCATGAGGTTTTCTTCGACGCCTATGACATGCTGCGCGTTGTAGAACGAGTGGAAAGCTTCGGCAAGCTCGGAGACATAATAAACGATACGGTGGGGCGCCATCTCTTCAGCCGCCTTTGCCACCTCTTCGGGGAAGCGTGAGACCGCCTTTGCGAGCGCAACTTCTGTAGGATCCTGAAGCAGCGACACATCTAATTCCGACGCCGCGGGCATCGCTATCCCGCGCTCCGCAAGCTCGCGTTTTATGCTGCATATGCGCGCGTGCGCGTACTGTATGTAGAATACCGGATTTTCCGACGACGCTTTTTTCGCAAGTTCCAGGTCAAAGTCCACAGTGCTGTCGCAGCGGCGCAGTACAAAAAAGATGCGCGCGGCGTCGCTGCCGACTTCTTCCATTATCTCGCGCAGCGTGACTATCGTGCCGGCGCGCTTGGACATCTGCACCGGCTTGCCGTCGCGCAGAAGATTCACCATTTGTATAAGGAGTACTTCTATGCCGTCGTCCGGATAGCCGAAGGCCTTGTTTACGGATTTCAGGCGCGGCACATATCCGTGATGATCGGCTCCCCATACATAGATATTTTTCTCAAAGCCTCTGTCGTATTTATTCTTGAGGTATGCCACGTCCGACGTGAAGTATGTCGGGATCCCGTTCTTGCGTATAAGCACGCGGTCCTTGTCGTCCCCGAACATAGTGGAGCGGAACCAGAGCGCGCCGTCTGCCTCGTACGCGTAGTCGCGGGACTGGAGAGCCTGCATCGCGGGTTCGACAAGGTTGCGGTCGTAGAGCGACTGCTCTGAAAACCATACGTCGAACCTGACTCCGAAGTCTTCAAGATCCTTCTTTATCATTTCAAGAACCAGCCTGCCTGTCTCCTCCGAGAAGAATTTCACCGTCTCCTCAACGGGCTTTGCCGCAAGAGAATCCCCGTACTTTTCCACAAAGACCTTCGCTATATCTTCCATATATTCGCCGCGGTAGCCGTCTTCCGGCATCGGAGCTTCGTCCGCCCTGCCGAGCGCTTCGAAATAGCGGGCCTGCGCCGATTTGCCGAGCAGTTCCATCTGCAGCCCCGCGTCGTTGATATAATATTCTCTCTCGACGCTGTAGCCTGCGAAATCAAGCAGAGAGGCCAGTATATCACCTACTGCCGCGCCGCGGCCGTGCCCCATATGAAGCGGCCCGGTGGGGTTTGCGCTGACGAATTCCACCTGCACCCTTCGGCCTCCGCCGATATCGCAGCGCCCGTAGGCCGGTCCCTTTTCTATTGCACCGGCCACGGTCTGCCTGATCCAGTCCGACGAAAGCTTGAAATTCATGAAACCGGGGCCTGCGGCTTCCGCCTTTTCTATGACGCCGCCTTTGGGAAGCTTCGCGATTATTGCCTCGGCAAGGTCGCGCGGTTTTTCTCCGAAAGGCTTTGCAAGCTGCATCGCTATATTGGTAGCCCAGTCTCCGTGTCCTTCCTGGCGCGGTCTCTCGAAACGCACCGTGAAGCCTTCGGGAAGAGTGCACTGCTTTTCGGCGGCTACAGCTCTGACTGCCGCTTCAAGCACGCTTTTCAATTCATCAGTCATATTCTGCAAGACATTACACTCCCTTGTAAAAATATTAAAATTAACGCTGTTTTCATGCTATTTTTTAAACGGCAGATCAAGGACCGGCCAGCGCAGCGCGGCAGCAAGCTCCTCTTTCATGAGCTGCGCGGTAAGGCTGTCCACAGTGCGCGTTTTAACGGCCCACAGGCTGTCGGCAAGCAGCTCGGCCTTTTTCGGCCAATGGGTTATAGACTCTCTCAGCACTGCCTTCGTGCCTTCGCCGACCTTTTTGAGCGGAGGCATCTGAAGCATTTTGTAGCCTTTCGGCATATCCATTCTTACTTTCTGATCTATTATAAACGGGAAACGGAGCGTATACTGCTTTTCCTGCAGTATCATCTCGCTGACGCGCATCGGGATCCCGCCGGGGAGACGAAGCAGCATATTGCCGCCGTGTATTATTCCCGGAACGCAGCGCACCGCAAACGTCATTTTGTAGCCGCCGGGCAGAGGATCTATTTTCTGGGGCTCAAGCCTCATTCCCGATATGGCAAAGTTGATTCCGTCGGCAAGGAATCCGGCAAGCCCGCCCATATCCGGCACTTTCCCGCCGGAAAAGAGTTCGCTCCAGCCGCCGGTGACGCCTACGTCAAGCGTTCCTTCGGCTGTGCCGTTTTCGGCCAGTACAAGCTTCCACAGCAGGGAAAGCCTGTTGTCGGCAGACGAGCCGGCCGGAATCTTCTTTGAGATAAGTCCTTCGTCCGAAAAAGAGTATATATCTGCTCCGCCTATGGAAAAGGGCACTTTTGAAGCAGAGAACGGAAGCCCCGCTTTGTAATACGACGTTTTTGAAGCGCCGTCTTTTATTTCAAGCACAGGGGCCTCAAAGAGAGTCGCCGAGGCCGGCACCATCTCGTCTACCGGCATTTTTGCCTCCCACCAGAGCGAAACGTCAAAGCCGAGACCTTCAAGCCATTTCTTAAGGATAAATGTCTTTTCCCATTTGCTCCACGGCCCCTCCTGGGGGAAGAGGTCGTAAGGTCTGACATAATCCGAGGGATACCCTTCCAAAGTGCGCTGCGGAGCGGACAGATACTCCGCCAGTGCCGAACATACACGCTGCCTGTCCGTTTTTACCGCGGCCGGCAGCGGAACGGACGGTATAGAGCCCGCAAGCTCTTCAAGCTTTCTGAGGCTCTGGGAGGCCCCCTTTCTTGTGCTGAAGGAGAGCATCGGGCGCTCATTCAGAACAAAACCCTCTCCGTGCCATGGCAGCTGATTCATCGTCTGCCACTTGTAGCGCCTGACATTATTCTGTTCCGAGACAAGCGGTTCCTTCATATCGCGTCCTATCCAGAAGAGTTCCATGCCGCCCGGCAGCTCGACGCTTATGTTCTGCTCCCATATAGGCAGGCTGCCGGCCATGTTTATCGTTTCGTCCACTCCGTAGCTGCCCGGTCGTTTTTCGTGAATCGCTATCACCACAGCACGTCCTACGGTCTCTTCCGGCACGTCTATCGTTACGACGGGCGCGCCGCCTGGCAGGATCACAGTTTTGACAGGAAGCTTCCCTTCAGATCTCCCCGTCATCGTGTTGTACCATGCCGCCTCCGCGACAGAGATCTCGCCTCCGGCAGGTACCGGGCAGTGCAGAGTCTTCCATTCGGCAGGCACATGCTCGCCCATCATTATTATTATGCGGCGGTAAATATCCATTGACCCGTCCGCAAGGATCCTGGTCTCATAATCGCGCAGCCAGACCACTGCGCTGTTTACGCCAAAAGTTTCAATGGAAGGGACTTCTTTTTTCAGGCGGGCTATCTCGGCTCCGCTGTCCCACGCCAAAGCCGCGGAGAAAGAACATAATGCCGCAAGCACTGATGCGCATACAACTACAAAGGCTTTTTTAAGCACAGTATTTTTCATGGACCGCCCTCCGCTTTCAATTATTCTTTCCGCAGCACTGCTTGTATTTTTTGCCGCTGCCGCAGGGACACGGGTCGTTGCGCCCGACCTTCTGAGCGTTTACGACAGGCTTTGTCTTCTGAGCTGTAGCGGTGACACCTGGATTTTCCATATCGTCATTGTACATTCCGCCGGAAGACGCCGGTATGTCAAGGGCTTCACGACTCTCATGCCATTTTCTGCTGCGGTTTTCCTGTTCCTGTTCTTTTGTCACGACCGATACTCTAAGCGCAAACTCCGTTATTCCTTCGCGCACACGCTCAAGCATTTCCTGGAAAAGGCTGAACGATTCGAACTGATATTCGATAAGCGGATCCTTCTGCCCTATCGCGCGGAGCCCGATGCCGCGGCGCAGCTCATCCATTGCGAGCAGATGTTCCTTCCAGTTCTTATCCAGGACTTCCAAAACTATATAGCGGAATATCTGACTCGAGAGATCGCTTCCGAGCTCTTCCGTCTTCTGCAGGAAGCGCGCCCGTATCTCTTCAAGGATTTGGGGACGCACCTTTTCCAAATCTTCCTGCGTCTCTACGTTTTCAAGGGGACGCGAGATGCCCGGCCAGAAAAGCGCGTTGAGCCTGACCGCCGCTGCTTTCACATTCGGACCGTCCTCGCTGTTTTCCGCAAATATCCTGTCCAGCTGGGCCGCCGCC